>JAFASL010000961.1 GCA_019244535.1 Alphaproteobacteria bacterium | reverse complement strand
ACCAAGGCGGCAGTGATCGGGCTGACCAAGTCGGTCGCGGCCGATTTCATCGTGTCCGGTATACGCTGCAACGCGATCTGTCCCGGCACGATCGACACGCCTTCGCTCGGCGATCGGATTCTGACGCAGGGGGCGCAAATGCTCGGCGGGAGCGAGGCCGCGCGGCGCGCGTTTGTCGAGCGCCAGCCGTTGGGCCGGCTCGGTACATCGGAAGAAGTCGCGGCGCTCGCCGTCTACCTTGCCTCGGATGAATCCGCCTTCACGACCGGGGCGATCCACGTGATCGACGGCGGCTTCACACTCTGACGCAGAGAGGAGTAGTTCGATGAAGCTTCTTCGCTATGGGCCGCCGGGTCAGGAAAAGCCGGGTTTGCTCGATCGCGACGGCAAGATCCGCGACCTGTCGGGAGCGGTCCGCGACATCGACGGCGAGGCGCTCGCCCCGGCCTCGCTCGACCGCCTGCAGCGGCTCGATCCGAGCACCCTGCCGTTGATGCCCGGCACGCCGCGCCTCGGCCCATGCGTTGCGCGAGTTCCAAAGATCGTCGCGATCGGGCTCAATTACCGCGCGCACGCCGCGGAAACGGGGGCGGCGATCCCCAAGGAGCCGATCTTCTTTATGAAAGCGACAACGTCGATCTGCGGGCCCAATGACGACGTGATCATCCCAAAGGCCTCGGAAAAGACCGACTGGGAGGTCGAACTCGGCATCGTGATCGGCACTCTCGCGCGCTACGTCCCCGCCCATGACGCGCGCAAATACATTGCGGGCTACTGCGTCGTAAACGACGTGTCCGAGCGCGAATTTCAGATCGAGCGCGGGGGCCAGTGGACCAAAGGCAAGAGCGCCGACACCTTCGCGCCGATCGGTCCGTGGGTCGTCACGACCGACGAGGTGCCCGACCCGGGCAAGCTAGGGCTGTGGACAGAGGTCAACGACAGGCGGGTACAGAACAGCAATACCTCGGACCTGATCTTCGGGATCGACGAGATCGTCAGCTACGTCAGCCACTTTATGACCTTGTTGCCGGGCGACATCATTCCGACCGGGACGCCGTCGGGAGTGGGTCTTGGGATGAAGCCGCCGCAATTTTTAAAACCAGGGGACCGGATGCGGCTGTCGGTCGAGGGTTTGGGCGAACAGAATCAGCGTTTGGTGGCTTTTAGCGGCTAGTTGCTGGTAGCAGCGCCGCGGCCTGTACCGTCGAATTGAATGGCGCGCTAGCACGATGTGAACGCTAGCGCAATGCGACGCATTTACGCTATAATTTAGCGTTTCTCGCGCTCGCCCCATTCAATTGGCCGTTTAGAGGACCTATGTACGACCGCCGCCCCGGCTTCTTCCGCGAGGACCTTCCCCCCGGTCGTCGCGTCGAAGCCAAAGTAAAGTGGTTTAATCCTAGCAAAGGGTTCGGGTTCGTCACCCTGGCCGACGGTTCGCAGGACGCGTTCCTGCCCATGGCGATCCTGCGCCGCGCGGGCTATGAGGATGTCCGCGAAGGCGCTTCGATCACCTGCGAGATCAGCGCCGGGGCAAAGGGCCCGCTGGTAACCACCGTCTTGAATGTCGACAACAGCACGGCGGTTGCGCCGGAGCCGGGTGGCGGCCTCGACCGCCGCGGCCCCCGCCCCTCCCAGACAATGGAGGGCGCGGTGAAGTGGTTCGAACCCGAAAAGGGGTACGGGTTCATCTCACCGGACGGCGGCGGCAAGGATGTGTTCATCCATATCACCGCGCTGCGCCGCAGTGGCGTCAATGCGCTCGGCCCCGGTCAGCGGGTCAGGGTCGAGGTGGTCGACGGCAAGAAAGGCCTCGAGGCGGACCGCATCACGCTCATCTGAGTGTGTCGACGCCGTCGCGGAAAGAAAGGGGGATCCCCAGTCTCTCTTAACCGCTGCTCGTGCAACTGTCGCCCGACAAATACGTTTCCTAGCGAAGCGCGCTGCAACCTTCTGTCAGCTACGTTAAATATCAGGATGACCTAGCGCCGTTGAAATGCTACCGCTAGGTTAACAGGTATTGTCGGACAGCCACCCGCGTAAGCCGGAATCCACGGCGCGCCCGGTTTCTTCAAAAATCACAAGAGCGATGCGATGGACTTGCACGATACGATCCGGACCTATCGGCTGTTTTCAGGCTCTTATGACATCGTGTTCGGCCCGGTGTTCCACCCCGGGCGCAAAGACGCGGTGCGCATAGCCAATGATCGTCCGGGTCAGCGTATCCTGGAGGTCGGCGTCGGCACCGGCTTGTCGCTTCCGCATTTCCGGAAGGATTCGCGCGTCACGGGGATCGACGTCTCTGGGGAAATGCTAGCGAAGGCGCGGCGTCGCGCCGAGCGCCTGCGGCTGTCGCATGTCGAGGGTCTGCACCTGATGGATGCCGAGAACCTCGAGTTCCCAGACAGTTCTTTTGATGCGGTGCTGGCTCTCTACGTCGCCTCGGTGGTGCCGGACCCGGCGCGTTTCGCTGCCGAAATGCGCCGCGTGTGCATTCCCGGCGGAACGATCGTCGTCGTCAACCATTTCACCAGCGACAATGCGGCGGCGCGTTTTGTCGAGAGGCGCCTCGCCCGGCTCGCACGGCACATCGGTTTCCATGCCGACTTTCCGTTCGACGCTTTCGAGCGCGACAGTCAGCTTTCGATCCGCGAAGTGCGCCCCAGCAATTTATTCGGGTATTGGAAACTGCTGCGCTGCGTCAACGAAAAGCCCGCTTCCAATCCCGGGTAAACGCGCTCGGTGACGGCAGCGATCGCCCCTCGGCTAAAGAAAGCTGCGGACGAGATCGAGAAAGACGTCGAGCTGGTCATGGTGGATCCAATGGCCGGCGTTCTCGATCGAGACGACCTTAGCGTTGCGGAAGTGGCGGATGCGGCCATCCTGCTCGGGATTGGAGGCCCAGCTCTCCTTGCCATAGACTAGGAGGGTCGGACAGCGAATGCGCGACCACAGCGCCTCGGTCTCCCCCTGAGTCATCCCGTATGGCCGGTCGGCTCGAACGTAATTGTCGAACTTCCAGCTGTAGGTGCCATCCTCGTTTTGGTTGACACCGTACTGGGTCAGGTGCCGCGCCTGCTCAGGAGACAGATGCTCGTTCGCTTCCTGCATCCGCCGCAGCGCCTCTTCGATCGAGACGTAGCGCCGCGGCATACGCCCCGACAGCGCCCGCTGCTCCTCGATCCAGCGCCGCATGCGATCGGCAATCGGCTGGCGGGCGCGCTCCGCCATCCGGCGCGGCGTCACCCCGAGCCCTTCGATCGCAATCAGCTTGTGCACGTTTTCGGGATAAATCCCGGTGTAGCGCAACGTGATCATTCCACCGAGCGAGTGGCCGATGATCGTCACCGGCGCAAGCTCCTGCTGATGGATCAGCTGCGCTAGGTCGTAGATGTAGGCCGCCATCGAATAGCTGCCGTCGGGCGACCACTGGCTGTCGCCGTGACCGCGCAGGTCGGGCGCCAGGATGTGCCAATCGTGGCGCAGCGCGTTGGCGACCCAGTCCCAGTTGCGGCAGTGATCACGCCCGCCATGGACGAGAAGCAGCGGCGGCGCGCCCGGGTTTCCCCAGTCGACGTAGTGTAACCGTAGCCGCTGTGAGAAATATATGCGCGAGGTCGGGCCCGCGCTGTCGACCTTGGATCTACGCATACGTGAAGACCCCCGCGCGCTCGGTGGCGTCAGGCGGGGGTCGTTGGTGCGAAGCTGTCCTTCGCGCTCGGGACTATGGACCGAGCTATGTCTTGGACTTTCAACTCGGTTGCCGATGCCAAGTGGTCGGCAACTGCTGCTCTCCAGGTGGCGTCATGTCTGTGGCACACCCTCCAAGCTGGTTGTCGACAGGTATCATCTAAGGCCGGCCCGGTGGCGCCGTCAAGAGCCAAGTTCAACGTTTTTGCCCCAGCCGACCACCGGCTTGCGAACGCTTGAAACACCCCGAGCCGTGGTTTATCTTGTTGGCACTCTCTGATGGAGAGTGCTGATCATACATTGGAACTGTGGCTCCGACGGAGGAATCCCGTGAATTTTCGACCGTTGCAGGATCGCGTCTTGGTTCGCCGCATCGAGCAGGAAGAAAAATCGGCGGGCGGCATCATCATCCCGGATACCGCCAAGGAAAAGCCGATGGAAGGCGAGGTGATCGCCGCCGGGCCAGGTGCCCGTGGGGATGACGGCAAGCTCAATCCGCTCGACGTCAAGGTCGGCGACCGAGTGCTCTTTGGGAAGTGGTCGGGCACCGAGATCAAGATCGACGGGGAGGATCTCGTCGTCATGAAGGAGTCCGACATCATGGGTATTGTCGCGTAAGGGAGGCAGGATCATGGCTGCAAAGGAAATCCGGTTTCACACTGACGCGCGCGAGCGGATGCTGCGCGGTATCGATGTTCTCGCCAACGCCGTCCGGGTGACGTTGGGTCCGAAGGGTCGCAACGTGGTTCTCGACAAATCCTTTGGCGCACCCCGCATCAGCAAGGACGGCGTTACGGTCGCCAAGGAAATCGAGCTGGGTGACAAGTTCGAGAACATGGGCGCTCAGATGGTGCGCGAGGTAGCGTCGAAGACGAGCGACCAGGCGGGTGACGGCACGACGACCGCGACCGTCCTCGCCCAGTCGATCGTGCGCGAAGGCGCCAAGGCGGTGGCTGCCGGGATGAACCCGATGGATTTGAGGCGCGGGATCGACCGGGCGGTGGACGCGGTCGTCAAGGACATCGAAAAACGCTCGAAGAAAGTGTCGACCAACGACGAAATCCAGCAGGTCGGCACGGTCTCCGCCAACAACGACCACGAAATCGGCCGGATGATCGCCGAAGCGATGCAAAAGGTCGGCAACGAGGGCGTCATCACTGTCGAAGAAGCCAAATCGCTCGAGACCGAGCTCGACGTCGTCGAAGGGATGCAATTCGACCGCGGCTACGTCAGCCCGTATTTCGTGACCAACGCCGAAAAAATGGTCGCGGAGCTCGACGACCCGTACATCCTGCTCAACGAGAAAAAGCTCTCCAGCCTGCAGGCACTGCTGCCGCTGCTCGAAGCCGTCGTTCAGTCCGGCAAGCCGTTGCTGATCGTCGCCGAAGACGTCGAAGGCGAGGCCTTGGCGACGCTCGTTGTCAACAAACTGCGCGGCGGCCTCAAGGTGGCTGCGGTCAAAGCGCCGGGTTTTGGCGACCGCCGGAAGGCGATGCTCGAGGACATGGCCATCCTGACCGGCGGTCAGGTCATCAGCGAAGACCTCGGCATCAAGCTCGAAAACGTCACCCTCGACATGCTGGGCAAGTCGAAGCGCATTCGGGTCGAGAAGGAAAACACGACGATCATCGACGGCGCCGGCAAGAAGGACGACATCCAGGGCCGCATCGGGCAGATCAAGCAGCAGATCGAGGAGACGACCTCCGACTACGACCGCGAAAAGCTGCAGGAGCGGCTCGCCAAGCTCGCCGGCGGCGTCGCGGTGATCCGTGTCGGCGGCGCGACCGAGGTCGAAGTGAAAGAGAGAAAGGACCGAGTCGATGACGCCACCCACGCAACGCGGGCGGCGGTCGAAGAAGGGATCGTGCCGGGCGGCGGCGTCGCGCTGCTCTATGCCGCGAAGGCGCTCGACGGGCTGACACCCGAGAACAACGACCAGCGCGTCGGGATCAACATCGTCAAGCGCGCGCTGCAATCGCCGGTCCGCCAGGTCGCCGAGAACGCCGGCACCGACGGCTCGATTGTTGTCGGCAAGCTGCTCGATTCGAACGACCCGAACCGCGGCTTCGACGCGCAGAGCGGCGAATATGTCGACATGGTCAAAGCCGGCATCATCGACCCGACCAAGGTCGTGCGGCTCGCCCTGCAGAATGCCGCCTCGGTCGCGGGCCTCCTTGTCACGACCGAGGCCATGGTTGCCGAAAAGCCCGAAAAGAAGGCCGCGCCCGCAATGCCGCACGACCACGGCATGGGCGGCATGGACGACTTCTGAGCCGTACCAACACATCGATCTCTGCCGGCACCCCTCGCGGGTGCCGGCTTTTTTTGGCTATTCCCTGCCGCTTGGGTCTCGACGAGGTCGAGCCGCGGCTCGATGCGCTCGAGGCGGCCGTTCAGGCCCGATAGTGCACCCAATATTCGTAAGTAGAGCCACGCAATTCGAATAAGCGTTCGTAGACCGCTCCTAATCGTTCCGCGACACGTTTCGACGCGTGATTGTCAGGCCGAATGAAGCTCGCAGCCCGGGACAACTGAAAGTGCTCGAAAAGCCACTCGCGCGCCGCCGCGGCTGCTTCGGTCGCGAAGCCCTGTCGCCAGAAGGGGTGGTCGAGCGAATACGCAATTTCCGGTTCTGGCCAGTCGAGCGGCTGGAATATGCCGACGCTTCCGATAAACGCGCCGTCGCTGATTTTTTCGCACGCCCACATGCCATAGCGGCGCAAGGCCCACTGCCCTAGGAATGTCGCCATCGTCCGCCACACTTCGACTGGCGAAGACGTGCGGCCCGTGATCAAATAACGCATGACTTCCGGGTTCGCCTGCATCGCCGCGTAGGCGTCGAGATCGCTGGCTCGAAACGCGCGCAGTCTCAGCCGATCTGTTGTGAGCGTCGGAATCTCAAATATTGTCATTGTCTCGGCTCAGCTGAGGCTATCAGAATTCTAAATCTACCTTTCCCTGATCAATCCACACGAGGTTGGGGTGAGGGGAGCAAGGGATGAGCCGATAGAAAGGTATCCTGATGAGCCGATTGTTCGGTCCACTGCGGCAGATGGGGTTTGTCGTGCGCGACATCGACAAGGCAATGCGCCATTGGGTCGAGGTCTGCGGCGTCGGGCCGTGGTACCTCGCCGAAAGATTGCCGCTGCACGGGTTCTGGTACAAAGACCACCACTACGACGACATCCATTTGACGATCGCGCTGGCCAATTCCGGCGATGTGCAGCTCGAGCTCATCCAGCAGCGCGACGCTACGCCGAGCATGTACCAGGATTTTCTCGCAGCCGGCCACGAGGGGCTGCAGCACTGGTCGAGCTGGCCCGAGAATTACCATGAGCTCCTCGACCGGGCGGTCGCGAACGGCTGGACGGTTGGCCAACGCGGTGAGAGCCCGCGCGGCCCGTTCGTCTATTTCCTCAACGAGGGGCACCCGGGCACGGTCATCGAGATGGCCGAATTGACGCCAACGCGGCGGCGCATCTTCGATGCGGTGCGCGATGCGGCGGCCGATTGGGACGGTCGCGACCCGATCCGCCGCGATTGGCCCCAGGGTTGACCTAATGCCGGGCTGAACTATCGAGGCAATGCCTTCGCGAGCATTGCGTAGGCGGTCTCGTCGGTCCGGTCATAGCGCAACGGCGTCACGACGATCTTGCCGGCGTGTAACGCCTCGACGTCGCTCTCCGGACCCTGGTCGCGCGGCCCGCGCCGGAAGCTGACCCAGTGATAGTTTAGGCCACGCGGGTCAGTGCGGGTTTCAACCCGCAGTCCTTGGATCAACCCTGGCCCCTGTCGCGCGAGGGTCATAGGGCCGGCCTCCTCTGCCGGGACATCCGGAAAGTTGACGTTGAGGCAGGTCGCGGCGCCCCAGCCGATCGCCACCAATCGGCGCACGGCATCGGCGCCGAGCGCGGCGGCGGTCTCCCAGCAAACATTTGTGCGGTCGGTCGATGCCTGGCTCAGCGCGATCGACGGAATGCCGAGCAGCATTCCGGTCATCGCGCCGCCTACGGTACCGGAAAAGACGGTTTCCAGACCGAGATTGGCGCCGCGGTTAACCCCCGACAGAAGCAGTTGCGGCGCCTCCGGCATCAAATGGCACGCGCCCATGACCGCACAATCACCGGGTGTCCCGGTGATCGCGTAGCGCCGCAGACCGCGCTCGCTGACGCGGATCGGGTGGTGCAGGCTGACGGCGTGTGACACCCCGCTCTGGTCGTGCTCCGGCGCGACGACCCAGATTTCACGGGCGAGTTCGCCGGCGATCCGCTCGAGGATTGCGAGCCCCGGCGCCTCGATGCCGTCGTCATTGGTTAAGAGAATGCGGTTCAGCACATTGCAGCTCCCCTAGTTCCGCATCGGTATCACAGGGATGGAGTAGCCGACAAACCCATATATTGAATTATGGGAACATTAGCGCGCGAACAGGGACAGCAGAGTTTGCAAGTTATCCGTAATGTATCAGCAAACAGTGCGGGACAATACGGCGCAGTAGCTGCGATCACTCATTCGACTTTTTGTGATCAACTTCCTGCTATCCACGCAACCAAGACTTTTCGCTTGCTGTTAGACAGGTGCAGAGGGTGGAACGGTGCGTGTCGATAGAGCCTGGGTCCGACGTGCGATCAACCTGGTGCTGTTGCTGCTGGTCACTGCCGGCATCGGCTTGGGCGTACGCTTTCTCACGACGCGAGGCAACGGTGAGGCGGCATTGGCCGCTGCGCCGCCAAATCGGCAGCCCCAGGCCGTCCCGATTCTCGCCGTCGAGGCGCAAGCCAAGGATTTTCCGATTATTGTGCGGGGTCTGGGCACGGTCGAGGCGTTCAATACGGTTACGGTCAAGAGCAGGGTTGACGGCAATATCGAGAAGATCGGTTATCAAGAAGGGCAGTATGTCCGCAAGGGCGATCTGCTCGTGCAGATCGATCCGCGCCCTTACCAGGCCCAGCTCAAGCAAGCCGAAGCCAACAAGGCCAAAGACCAGGCTAATCTCGAAAATGCGCAGCGCGACCTCGCCCGCTACGCAGCTCTGCTGAAAAGCGATCTGGCGGTAACGCAGCAGCAATACCAAACGCAGCAGGCCACGGTCGCGCAGCTACAGGCGAGCCTGCAGGCCGATCAAGCCCAGATCGATGCCGCAAGGCTCAACGTCGCGTACTGCTCGATCACTTCGCCGATCGACGGCATCACTGGGCTGCGGCTTGTCGATATCGGCAATCTCGTGCAGGCCAGCGCCGCGACCCCGCTTGTCGTCGTCACGCAAATCAAACCCATTTACGTCACGTTCACAATTCCGGAGCGCGACCTCGACCGGGTGCGCCAGGCGATGACCCAGCATCCGCTGACGGTCCTGGCCTTCAATGGCGACGATACGCACCAATTGTCGGAGGGAAAACTCAACGTCGTCAACAACACCGTCGACCATAGCACCGGGACAGTAACGTTGAAGGCGGAATTCGCCAATCAGGATGCCGCGCTGTGGCCCGGCGAATTTGTCAATGCGCACCTTCAGCTCAAAGTCGCCAAGAATGGCGTGACGTTGCCGGTGAGTGCCGTGCTGATGGGTCCGACCGGGTCGTTCGTGTATCTGATCCAGCCCGATTCCACCGTCAAAGTGCAGCCGGTTACGATCACTGAGGTAGAAAACGGCACTGCGCTGATGGGCCAGGGCCTCGCCGCCGGCGACAAGGTCGTCGCCACCGGCCAAACCGGTCTCGCGCCGGGCGCCAAGGTTGCTGTAAAGCCGGGCGCCGTCGGGGAAATGGATGCGCGCGAGCCGGAGATCGGGCCGGAAGGCGTCGGCAGCACCGGGATCACCACCGGGCCTTCCGGCGCCGGCGGGATAACGCCGCGATGAACATATCCGAACCCTTTATCCGCCGCCCCATCGCAACAGCGCTGTTGATGGCGGCGCTCCTCGTTGCCGGCATTCTCGGCTACAACCTGCTGCCGGTCGCGGCTTTGCCGACCGTCGATTTTCCGACGATCAGCGTCAGCGCGAGCCTGCCCGGCGCCAGCCCCGACATCATGGCGGCATCCGTGGCGCAGCCGCTCGAGCGGCAATTCGCGACATTGCCCGGGGTCAACCAGATCACCTCGACGAATATCGAGGGCACGAGCGTCATCACGTTGCAATTCGATCTGTCGCGCAACATCGACGGTGCCGCTTCCGACGTGCAGGCAGCGATCAATGCCGCCAGTGGGCTCTTGCCTAAGCAACTGCCCAATCCGCCGACCTACAAGAAAGTCAATCCAGCAGACGTCCCGGTATACATCCTGGGGCTGACCTCCGACGTCATGCCTTTGCAGCAACTCGACCAATATGCCGACCTCAATATCGCGCAGCGCATTTCGATGCTGCCGGGCGTCGGCCAGGTCGTGATTTTCGGCGAGCAGAAATACGCGCCGACGGTCCAGGTCAACCCGGCCGCGCTGGCAGCACGCGGGCTCGGCATCGATGACGTTGCAACCGCAATCGCCAACAACACTGTAGAGCAGCCCGTCGGCACATTGCAGGGGCCTCAGCAAGCCTATCAGATCGGCGCCAACAGCCAGTTGCTGCAAGCCAACGCGCTGGCCCGGGTCATTGTCGCCTACCGCGACGGCGCGCCGGTGCGCATCAGCGATATCGGCCGGGCTGTCGACGGGTCGGATGCGCCATTGCAGCTCGACTGGGTCAATAATCACATCAGCGAAATGATCGGCATCTGGCGCCAGCCGGGATCGAACACACTCGAGCTGGTCGACCGGATCAAGGCGATGCTGCTGAAGCTCGAGGCCGGGATACCGCCGTCGGTCAAACTTATCGTGGTCAGCGACCGGTCGCTGTCGATCAATGCCAGCTTCAGCGACGTTAAGCTGACATTGGGCTTCACGGTCGTTCTCGTTGTTCTCGTCATATTCGCCTTTCTGCGCAGTTTCTGGGCGACGGTAATCCCCAGTATCACGGTTCCTTTGTCGCTGGTCGGGACCTTTGTCGTCCTGTACTTGGCCGGCGACAGCCTCGACAACCTTTCGCTGATGGGCTTGACGCTCGCGGTTGGCCTTGTAGTCGATGATGCGATCGTCATGCTCGAAAACATCTACCGGTATCTGGAGCGCGGCGATGACGCGCTGACCGCGGCGTTGAAAGGCGCCGGTGAGATCGGGTTTACGATCGTATCGATCACGCTATCTCTGATCGCCGTCTTTATCCCGATCCTGTTCATGGGCGGGGTCATCGGCCGGCTGTTCCGGGAATTTGGCGTCACTGTCTCGGCCGCGGTCGTGCTGTCGGCGGTCATTGCGCTGACCCTGTCCCCGATGATGGCTTCGCTGTTTCTGAGCGATCCGCGCTCAGTCAAGCACGGGCGCCTCTACCGGTGGAGCGAACGGGCGTTCGAGGCAGCGGTGCGCGGCTATCAGAGGTCGCTGCGGGTGGTGCTGCGCTTCCGCTTCTGGGCGATGCTGCTCAACCTGGCGCTGATCGCGCTTACCGGCTGGTTGTTTTTCACGATCCCCAAGGGCTTCATCCCGGAAGAGGATACCGGGATGATCTTCGGTTTTACGCAGGCCTCGCCGGACATTTCGTTTATGGGCATGGCCGATCTGCAGCAGCGCGCGGCGGCGGTCATACTGCAGGACCCCGATGTTGCGACCGTCGGGTCGGCGATTGGCGGCGGCGGCAGCTCCGGCATGAACACCGGGCGCTTGTTTGTCAGCCTGAAGCCGTGGAACGAGCGCCAGGAATCCGAAGCCCAGGTCATTGAGCGCCTGCGGCCAAAGCTCGCCGAAGTTCCGGGCATCCAGACGTTTCTGCAGCCGCTCCAGACCATTCGCATCGGCGGCCGCCTCACCAAGACCGAATACCAATACACATTGCAGGACATCGACCTGGCGGAATTGCAGCAATGGGCCCCGAAAGTCGAAGCCAAGCTGAAGACGGTCCCCGGACTCGAGGATGTCACCAGTGATCTGCAATTGGCGAGCCCGCAGTTGAAGATCGTCATCGATCGCGACTTGGCGTCCCGGCTCGGCGTCAATCCGAACCTCATCGAAACAACGCTCTACGACGCCTTTGGCCAGCGATACGTGACGCAAGTATATGGGCAGCTCAATACCTACCACGTCGTGCTCGAAGTAGACCCGGCCTATCAAAAGGACATCTCGGCTCTGTCGCGCATTTATGTGCACGGCTCTGGCGGCCAGCTGGTGCCTGTGAGCCAGTTTGCCCGATTGGTACCGGCGACCACGGCTGTGTCGGTCAATCATCAGGGCCAGTTCCCCGCGGTCACCTTGTCGTTCAATCTCGCCTCCGGCACCTCGCTCGGCGACGCGGTCGACCGGATCAACCAGGCGACATCCGCGATGGGGATGCCGAAAACGATCGAGACCTCGTTCCAGGGCACCGCGCAGGCCTTCCAGAGCTCATTGTCGTCACAGCCGCTTCTGATCGGGGCGGCGATTTTTGCCGTCTATGTCGTGCTCGGGGTGCTCTACGAGAGCTTTATTCACCCGGTGACGATCCTGATGAGCCTGCCGCCGGCCAGCGTCGGCGCGCTGCTCGCATTGCAGCTCTTCGGGTTCGATCTGAGCGTCATCGCCGTCATCGGCCTCGTCATGCTGATCGGCATCGTCAAAAAGAACGCGATCATGATGATCGATTTCGCGCTGGAGCGCCGCCGTCACGAACACAAATCGGCGGAGGAATCGATCGTCGAGGCGGCGGTGCTGCGCTTCCGCCCGATCATGATGACGACGATGGCGGCGATTTTCGGCATATTGCCGATCGCGCTCGGCTATGGCGCGGGCGCCGAACTGCGGCAACCACTGGGGGTCGCGGTGGTGGGCGGGCTCGTCGTTTCGCAGGCGCTGACCCTGTTCACGATCCCGGTCACCTATCTCTACATGGAGCGGCTGAGCGAGTGGCTCAGCGGCTTCACCCGCACGCGCCGGCGCGCTTCGGACCATGCGCTGATCCCGGCTGGAAACCACCCGCGGCCGGTCATCATCCACGAACACGTCGGCGATTGAGCGCCAGCTTAAACTGGAGGTCATCTCCCGATAGGTCATCTGCGAGGCCTTTCCGCTCATGCGGGGGCTCTCGGTTGCCGTGGTCCATGCAATTGGGGGTAAGATCACCCAAGAAAGCCGCAGGGAGGCGCACGATGACCCATAAGCCGCTTATTCTAGTCCTCGCGCTCGCCGTCATTGGAGGAGGGTCCGCTCGTGTTGTCGCCGCAGCCCCTCCGGTGATCGTCAAGATCTTGACCGGGGACGAGGTGGTAGAGTCGGACGGCAGCCAGAGCGCGATCTTTCACGTCGAGAAGCTCGCAACAAACCAAAGCGCGGCGCACAACATCGCGCAGTATACGCTCGAGTACAGCGACAGCATGGAAACAGTCGAGATCATCGAAGCCTTCACGCGCAAGGCCGACGGCAAGGTCCTCCAAGTCGATCAGTCGAAGATCTTCCTGCAGGCGCCGCCTGGCTCACCTCGAGTCCCGAAGTTTACCGACCGCAAGCAGAAGGTGATCGTATTTCCGGATGTGAACGCCTGGGACACGGTGGTCTGTACCTTCCGGCGGACCGGCAGGCCGCTCTTTTCCGGCCAATTCTTTAGCGGCAGCGTCTTTCCGCGCAACCTTGCATTTGAGGATGCGCGGATGAACATCACCTTGCCCAAGGCGATGGCCGCGCATGTCGTAGTAGAGAGTGTCGAGCACCAAACCGCCGAAGGTGAGCAGACCATCACCCACAGCTTTCTCTACCGCAACCCTCAACCGCTGCCAGCAAAGGCCGAAGCCTTGTCGCCTTGGGATACGGAGCCGCAATTTATCATTTCTACCTTTGCCGATTATTCTGCGGTCGCCACCGCGTATCGCCAGCTGGCCGAAGCGAAGGCGGCGGTAACGCCGCGCATTCAGTCATTAGCCGACGATATCACGGCAGGGACCTTCGATCGGCGGGAGCAGGCGCACCGGATCTATGATTGGGTCTCGGAACACGTCCGTTATGTTGCCGTGTGGTTGGGCAAGGGCGGATACGAGCCGCACGACGCTGCCAGCATCCTCGACAACGGCTATGGTGACTGCAAGGACCACGTCGTCCTGTTCGAGGCGTTGCTCAAAGCCAAAGGCATCGGCAGCGTGCCTGTGCTGGTTGATGCCAACAACCGTTACCATGCCCCCGAAGTAGCAACACCCGCACTGTTCAACCACGTGATCAGCTATCTGCCCGAGTTCGATCTCTATACCGATTCGACAGCCGGCGTGGCACCATTCGGAATACTACCCGCGACCGAATATGGCAAACCGGTCGTGCTGGCGACCGAGCCGACTGCCTTATTCACGACATTGCCGTTGGTCACGACCGATGCCAACGAAGAGAAGATGCAGACTACGGCGCAGCTGATGGCCGACGGCACTGTCTCGGGCCGATCCGTAACGGAAGCCTCGGGGCCGTTCGCGGTCAGGCTTCGGCAGCTTGCCGCAAATGTCGAGGCGCGCGGGCAATGGCAGTGGGCAGAAACCTATTTCAAAAATCTGGGCTGGCACGGTATGGCGAATTTCCAGTTCGACACGCCGCGCGATCGTCTGGGCCCCACCTACACGTTTTCGGCATCCTTCGACCTCGAAGCGCGACCGGAGCTTCTCGAAGGCAAGGCCTTCGCCCCGCCCGAAGGCGTCCGCATGCTGGTCCGGCCGGGCGAGTTCCTGCTCGGCGCGTGGACACTGCCGAAAACGACCCCGGTGCCGTGCTTTTCCGGTCATCAGATCGAAGAATTGTCGGTGACTCTGCCACCCGGCCGCGACATCGAATTGTTGCCCAAGGGCAAGACAATCGAAAACGCCTTTCTGCGCTACCACTCGGAGTGGACCCGCAATGGCCAGGTTGTGACGGTGCACCGCGAAATGACTGCAAGGCTGCCGGTTGCTGTGTGCCGCGACGAGATCCGCGCGCAGCTCGCCGACGCTGTTGCCCTGATCCGCGGCGACTATCGCGACGAGATCACGCTAAAACCGCTCGTCCAATAAGTGGGGCTCGGGGGGACCTCCGTTACGGTGTCGTGTACGCCTTCTTGCGGTGATCACGGGCAGTTCCGATCGCGGCCGGTGGCTCCGTCGCAGAAACGGCGTCGTAATCGCGCCCCTTCAGATCGAATCGGAAAGGTTATGCAAAGGCCGGCGCCTCGATGGCGTCGTCATTGGTGATCAGAATGCGATCCAGCATAATGCGCGGCCCAAAGCGCCGCAGGATAGGGCCCAACCGATGAGCGTGCGCGAGAAATCCTTCGAGCCCGGCGCGTCGTGTCCGCTCGACGGGGTGCGGGTCGTCGATATGTCGCGCCTGGTTTCGGGCAACATGGTCAGCCTGCAGCTCGCCGATTTTGGCGCGGAAGTCATCAAGATCGAGGACCCGAAGCGCGGCGACCCGCTGCGCGCCTGGCAGACCGACGGTGTCAGCGTGCATTGGAAGGTCTATTCGCGCAACAAGAAGAGCCTGGCGATGAGCCTGCGCGAGACGCGCGGGCGCGAGCTGTTTCTCGAGTTGCTGGGCACGGCTCAGGTGCTGATCGAGAACTTCCGTCCGGGTACGCTCGAAGCAATAGGGTTTGCGCCGGAAGTGCTGCACGGGCACAACCGGGGCCTCATCATCCTGCGGGTGTCCGGCTGGGGGCAGGACGGCCCCTACCGCGACCGACCCGGCTTTGGCACATTGGTCGAGAGCATGTCGGGCTACGCCTCGCGCACCGGCTTTCCCGACCGCGAGCCGGCCCTGCCGCCGACCGCGCTGGCCGACATGGTCGCCGGCCTCTACGGCGCCTTTGCGGTGATGGTGGCGCTGCGCGAGGTCGAAGCAAAGGGTGGCGCGGGCCAGGTCATCGACCTGCCGCTGCTCGACCCGCTCTTCTCGTTCATCGCGACCGAGGCGGCGATCTACCGGTTGACCGGTGAAGTGCGCGAGCGCACCGGCAGCCGCTCCGAGACGACCTCGCCGCGCAACGTGTTCCGCACCAAGGACGACCGCTACATCGGCATCTCCGCCTCGATCCAGGCGATGGCCGAGCGCCTCTTTCGCGCGATCGGCCGCGAGGACATGATCAGCGACCCGCGGTTTCGCACCAACAGCGACCGGGTCCGCAATGCCGACGCTTGCGAGGCGCCGATCGTCGCGTTCATCGGCGCCCGCACCCTGGCCGAGAACATGGCGGTCTTCGAGCGCGCCGAGGTCACCGCGGCGCCGGTCTATGACATCGACCAATTCATGGCGGATCCGCACGTGACGGGCCGAGAAATCCTCGTCGACCTTCCAGATGAGCAGATCGGGCGCCTGCCGATGCATAATCTGATCCCGCGGCTGTCGCAGACGCCGGGCCGGCTGCGCCGCCCGGCGCCGGCGCTCGGCGAGCACACCGCCGAGATCCTGGGCTCGCTCGGTCTCGACCGCGCGGAAATCGACGGGCTCGCGCGCGAAGGGATCATCCGCGTCGCCGGAAGTGCATCATGACCGCGGCTTCCCAGCCGGTATGGCGCTCATTGCTGTTTGTGCCGGTGACCGCCAAGCGCTATGTCGACGGTGCGGCGCGGCGCGGTGCCGACGGGATAATCCTCGACCTCGAAGACAGCGTCGCGGCGTCCGAGAAGGAAAGGGCGCGCGCCCTCATGCCGGAGGCGGCCGAGATCGTCTCGCGCGGCGGCGCCGATGTTGTGGTGCGCATCAACCGGCCATTGCGCCATGCGGTGCGCGACATCGAGGCCGCGGTCGGCCCGCGCGTCCTGGCTTTGGCCTTGCCCAAGGTGGACGGCCCCGAGCACGTCCGGCTGCTCGCCGAAATCGTCGACGAGGTCGAAGCCGAGCGCGGCGTTGCGCCGGGGACGACCCGTTTCATCGCAATGGTCGAGACCGCCGCGGCGTTCTTCCGTATCGCCGAGATCGCCCGCGCCCATCCGCGGCTTTGCGCGCTCAACCTCGGCGCCGAGGATTTCGCGTTGTCCGCCGGGATCCTGCCCGAGGCCGAAGGCCTCTTCATGCCAAAACAGATGGCGGTGTTCGCCGCCCGCGCCGCCGGTATCATGCCGCTCGGCTTTATCGGCACGGTCGCCGAGTTTCACGATCTCGATGGTTTTCGGCAGACGATCCGCCGCTCGCACCGCCTCGGCTTCATCGGCGCCTCGGTCATCCATCCGAGCCAGGTCGCGATCCTCAACGAGGAATTCCGCGCCAGCCCCGAGCAAGCCGACCACGCCCGACGGATCGTCGCCGCCTATGACAAGGCGCTCGCCGAGGGCGTCGGCGCCGTCACCGTCGATGGCAAGATGATCGACGTTCCGGTCGTCGAGCGCGCCCGCCTGCTGCTCGAACGCGAAGCCGCAATCACTACTCGCGAAGCCCGGATGCGCGCGACCGGTGCGACGGCTTCCTGATCCTTACCGCCGCTGCTTAGGCGCTGCCAAAATGGCGTAGCAGCGACCGCAGGGTTTCGTCCGGCGCTTCTTCCGGCACGTAGTGCCCGCAGGCCAATGCGCCACCCGACGCATTGGCCGCATAACCGCGCTGCCACACTGAGAGCACATCGCCGTGCACCCCCTCGGTATGGCTGTGCGCGCCCCAGATCACCAACAGCGGAACGGTGATCTTCCGCCCGGCCTCGAAATCGGCCTTGTCCATCTCGAAGTCGCAGGTCGCGCAGGCCCGATAATCGGCGCAGGAGCCCCTGATCGTCTTCCAATTGAAGCAGCGGACATATTCGGCAAACGCCTCGGGGTCGAAAAAGCCGAGGCCGATGCCGGGCTTCGACAGTTTTTTTTCCATGTACCATTGCGCCGGAACCGCGGCCAGCATCCGCTCCGGAAAGTCGTAGGGCTGCGCCATCAGCGCCCAGTGCCACGAGCGCAAGGCCCATTCCTTCGAGGTGTGGGTCCAGATGTGATGGTTGGGCAGGATGTCGATCAGCGCCGCGCGTTTGACCCGCTCGGGATGGTCGAGGCACATGCGCGCGGTCGTGCGCGCGCCGCGGTCGTGCCCGGCGACAAAGAACTCGCGGTAGCCGAGCTTCTCCATGATTTCGACCTGGTCCTGCGCCATCGCGCGGAACGAATAGTTGACGTTGTTTTCGCCTGCCTCATCGGGGCCGGCGCTGTCGCCATAACCGCGCAAATCCGCGGGCAACGACATGGAAGCGCTCAGCCAGGCGCGGCGCGATCTTGTGCCACGACACATGGGTCAGCGGATTGCCGTGCAGCAGCAGCAGCGGCGGTCCGTCACCGCCATGCCGCGGATGGATGCGCGCGCCGCTCGTGGCGATCTCGGTCCTGGTGAAGCCCTCGAACATCCGCTTTCTCCTTCGCCCTGCGCTCTGCTGCAATGCCCTTTGGGCGCAATCATTGTCAACCGCTGGGCTATGTGGGTTTCGCCGAACTTGTGAAATCGTTTGACACATCGCCCGATCCGAAAATCATCGCATCGGGTCTGGCCTTGGGAGGGCGACATGGGCGCCGACGTGCTGGTGAGAAATGCTTGGTACGTGGCCGGGCGGTCGCACGAATTCGCGCCGCAGCAGCTGCAGGGCCAAGTGATCGCGGAAAAGCCGCTGGTCATGTGGCGAACGGAGGGCGGGGATGTCGTGGCTTTCGACGAGCGCTGCTGTCACAAGCGGATGCCGCTGTCAGCGGGACGGTTGATCGAAACCGACCTGCTCGAATGCGCCTACCACGGCCTGTGCTATGACGCCTCCGGCCGGTGCGTGCGCGTGCCGTCGCATCCCGACGGCCGCATCCCGCCGCAGGCGCGGTTGCGGCGGTTTCCGGTCATTGAGCAGGACGGGCTCGTATGGGTGTGGACCGGCGATCCGGCGCGAGCCGAGGCGGTTCGGCCGCCGCGCCTGCCGGAGATCGCCGACCCGGCCTGGGAGACGAAGGACACCGGCCCGATGGCGGTGCCGGCCAACTCGCTATTGCTGATCGAGAACCTGCTCGACATCACGCATTTCTACCCGCTGCACGACGGCAATATCGGGGACATCGAGAATAGCCGCATCCCGGTCGAACTCGACGAAGGATTGCGTGACGGCAACCCTTATGTCGGCACGATCCGTAAAGCGCGCGGTTACCGCCAGCCTCCCTTTCTCGAAGACTACCTGGGATACGGTCTCGTCGACCGCGACCACACCCATTTTATGCTCAGCCCGGCGGTGACGCGAGTTGACATGCGGGTGTGGCCGGCTGGCCGTCACGGCGACGAGCGCGCCGAGCGCAGCTACATCATCATCCACACGCACACGCCGGTTGACCGCCGAAATCACGTATGGCGGCTGATCATCAACATGCCGGCCGGGCAGAAATGCAAATTCGACCCGAGCAAACCAGCGGTCGAGCGCTTCATGGAAACGTTTCCTGCGGTCATCGCCGAAGACCGCTGGGCGCTCGAAAAGCAACAGGCGATGTTCGACTATCCCGACGAGGGCTACCGCGAAGTGTTTCTGCGGCCCGACCGTGCGCTGCGCCGCGCCCGGGAAATCCTCATGGAGCTCGAAGAGGCTGAGCGAACTCTCGCACCGCCCGCCCGTCCCGCGTCCAAAGTGGCCTAGACGGCCCTCCCCCCGGCATGTGACGAGGTGACCGTGAAGTCGTACCCGTCGGGGCCGGTGAGGTGGAACGAGTCGTGGATCCGGCCTCTGCTGATCTCTGAGGGCGCCAGGCCTTTTGCTGCATAATCGCGCCGCGCCGCCTCGATATCGTCGACCATCAGGTCGAATGGCGCTGCGGCACCCTCAGCCGGCGGCTGATCCGCCTTCCTGACGACCACATGCGTGCCGCCGCGAAGCTCGAGAACCGCGAGGCCGCCATCCGCGAATATCGGGCGCAATCCTACGGATTGGAGCCATTGGTCGGCCCTGGTCACATCGGTTGCCGGCAACCACACATGGCCGACCGCCACCGGCGGCCTCTGATCGACAGTCTGCGACATGGTACCCTCTTTCGTTTCAGTGCAATCAAGGCGGCGACTAGGCAGTCAATACCTCCAGCAAATGACCGTTCGGGTCGCGGAAATAAAACCCGCGGCCGCCCTTGCGGTGGTTGATCTCCATGTTTTCCGCCGCACGCGGCCCGCTGCCATAGACGATCCCTTCGCCGCGGACGCGGTCGAAGATGCCGTCAAACTCTGCTTCGCTGACCTTGAAGGCATAATGGTGCCGTTCGAAATTGTCCCAGTTGTCGAAATCGATCGTCAAGCTCTCATTGATCCGTACCGGCGCGAAATGCGACACTGGGCCGTTGTATTCGAGACCAAAAATCCGGGCAAAAAACCGCGCCGACTCTTCCTTGTCGCGGGCGGGGACGATCGTGTGGTCGAGAACGATGGTCAAGAGCGCCTCCTCTCAATAGTCTTTGATGAAAAATGAGCCTGATCGGCGGAATAGACAAGAACAGGAGATTCAGGCCAAGCGGGAGGGAGATCGGCACGATCGGAAGCAAGGCTTCGTGACATGCGTTACAAGCGGCCGCAAGCGAAGCCCATCTCATTCAAGGGGAGGTGTCATGTACAAAGCATCAGCAGAGGTCACCCTGCCGACTTCGATCATCGGGTCATTGCCGCGGCCGAGCTGGTACACCGCGGCGCTGGGTCCGCAAAGCTTTCTCGAAGCAATGATGAACCTGCGCTACCGCGAGCAATACGAAGACGCGGTTTCGGTCTATTTGCGCGCGCAGGAGACTGCCGGTCTCGACATCTGCACCGATGGCGACGCGCATTTCGACGAGCAGATCAGCAGGATGAGCTGACTATGGTCTCGTCGACATTGTCGCGGAGCGTTTCGACGCGGGCGTGCGTAGCGGCGAGCAGGTGGCGAAGGACATGATCGCCGTGCGCATCGGACCCGACATGCGCAGCGCGGTTGTCGGGGCGACGTCGTATTTCAAGGAACACCCGGAACCGAGGCGGCCGCAGGAGCTGATCGGTCACATTTGCATCAATCTGCGTTTGCCGACGCGCGGCGGATTGTACGCCTGGGAATTCGAGAAGGATGGCCGCGGACTGAAGGTGCATGTCGAAGGCCAGCTCGTCTTCAACGGCACATTCCAGATGCTCAATGCGGCACTCGCTGGGTTCGGCCTCGCCTATGTACCGGAGGACTTGGCGCGGCCCCATCTTGCCAAGGGCCGCCTCAGACGGGTGCTCGAGGACGGGTGCCCGCCATACTCTGGCTATCACCTCTATTACCCGAGCCGCCGCCAATCGACGCCGGCATTCACTTTGCTGGTCGATGCGTTGCGCTACCGTGGTTAGCGGGAAGACCAACGCTCGGTAGCGGCGGCGGGCCGGCCGGTTCGCCGCTCTATCTGTCGTTGATAGAAACGCCCAAACGAGGGGATTTTGAAACTCAGCGCGCGCCACATCGGGGCTAGTATCGTCAGGGAGAAATGGCAATGATGGTCACCGGACGCTGCCATTGCGGCCAGATCGGCTTCGAGGCTGAGATCGACCCGACTCAGGTCAGAATCTGCCATTGCACCGATTGTCAGACCCTCACCGGCACCGCCTTTCGGACGAACGTGTCGAGCTTGCCCGGCACCTTTGTTCTGACGAGCGGAACACCGAAGATCTACATCAAGACCGCTGAAAGCGGGAACAAGCGTGCGCACGCTTTCTGCCCCGAATGCGGCACACCGATCTATTCGACGACCCCGGGCGCCAACCCAACGTCCTATAGCCTGCGAGTCGGCGCACTCGACCGCCGCGCCGAGCTGCGCCCCACACGGCAGGGCTGGTGCCGCTCGGCCCTGCCATGGTCGATGGACCTCACCGGCGTCGAGCGGTTCGAGCGCCAGCCATAGCACCAAGTCGATTCGGCCCGGCACTGTTCCGGCTGCGGATGGGCCGCATCAGATGGTGGTGGTCCGCGGCATAGAGTCGGCTTTCGGGGCCTCCTCTCTCGCCGAGCACGCGGCCGACCAGAACCAAGGCGGTGCGGGTAATGCCTGCCGCTTTCGCCTTGTCTCGAATATCGGCGAGAGTGCCGCGGATCAAGAGCTGATCCGGCCAGCTGACCCGGTAGGCCACCACGACCGGGCAGTCGGCACCGTAATGCGGCGTCAGAGTGCGCACGACGCGTGCGAGGTTGGTGACCGACAGATGGATGGCCAAGGTCGCGCCGCTGGCGCCGAGGCATTCGAGGCTCTCGCGCTCCGGCATTGGCGTGGAACGCGTCGCGGTGCGCGTCAGGATCACGGTCTGCGCGATTTCGGGCAGGGTCAGCTCGCGTTCGAGCGCGGCTGCCGCCGCGGCAAAGGACGGAACCCCAGGGGTTATGTCGTACGAAATGCCGAGCGCCCTCAGCCGCCGCATTTGCTCGGCGATCGCGCCATAGAGCGAGCAGTCGCCCGAATGGAGTCGGGCGACGTCGAGGCCGCGTCGATCGGCATCAATGAAATGATCGAGGATCTCGTCCAGGGTCAGCGGCGCGGTGTCGATTACCAATGCATCGGGCGGCGCGGCGGCCACTACCTCGGCCGGCACCAGTGAACCGGCGTAGAGACAGACTGGACAGACTTTGATCAGCCTGAGCCCGCGGAGCGTGATCAAATCGGACGCGCCGGGCCCGGCGCCGATGAAGTGCACCGTCACGGGACGGCGCGCTCGAAATAGCCGCGCGGCGTGTAAAGCCACGGCGGATCGGTGTTGGTCCGGCGGGTATGGCTGTTCCCGACGACGACGATCGTCAGCATATCGACATCGGCACCGGATAGTTCGGACAAACGAACGATGAGGCGGCTTTCCCGGTCGCGCCCGAGGTTGCGGCCGACAAAGACCGGCGTCTCTGGGGCGCGGTAGCGCAGCAATATATCTGCGGTTTCGGTCAGTTGGCTGTGGCGCCGCGCCGAGCGCGGGTTGTAGAGCGCGACCACAAAATCGGCTCGAGCCGCCGCCTCGAGCCGGCTCCGGATCGTCCCCCATGGCGTCATCAGGTCCGACAAGGAAATGGCACAAAAATCATGCCCAAGCGGTGCGCCGGCCCGCGACGCCGCGGTCTGCAACGCGGAGATTCCGGGAAGCACCATCACGTCTATCGTGCTCCATTCCGCCTTTCCCTCGGTATCGAGGAGCTCGAGGACGAGCGGCGCCAGACCGTAGATTCCCGGATCTCCGGATGAGACGAGCGCCACCGACTTCCCCTCGGCGGCGAGGTCGAGCGCGAGGCGCACCCGTGCCTTCTCCTCGCCGATCGCGCTTGCGTGCCGCCTTTTGTGCTCGATCGCACGGCCGAGCAGATCGAGATAAAGCCGGTAGCCGACAATGTCGCTCGCCTGCTCCAGCGCCGCGCTCGCTTCCGGGGTGCGCCAGCTTGGATCTCCAGGCCCAATGCCGAGCACGGCGAGCCGTCCCCGCGGGCGCCCTATGCGTTCGGCGGCAATCGGCTGCATCGCGCGCGCGATGGCGCAGGTGGCGCGTCGCGAC
>JAFASL010000954.1 GCA_019244535.1 Alphaproteobacteria bacterium | reverse complement strand
GTGCAGTGAAAATTCGATGCCGGCTTCATTGGCGATCGCCGGAATGTGGAGGCCGCCATTGGTCGAACCGCCGGCCGCGGCGACGACCATCACGGCGTTCTCGATCGCCTTGCGGGTAACCATGTCGCGCGGCCGCAGATTGCTGCGCAACAGCGCCATTACCGCCTCGCCGGACGCCTCGGCATAGGCGTCGCGCGAGTCGTAGGGCGCCGGTGCGCCGGCCGAGCCGGGCAATGCGAGCCCGATCGCCTCGGAGACGCAGGCCATCGTATTGGCCGTAAAGAGACCACCGCATGACCCGGCCGACGGACAGGCGGCACACTCCAGCTCGTGCAATTCCTCGTCCGACAACTTGCCGACATTGTGTGCGCCGACGCCCTCGAACACATCGCCGATCGTCACGTCCTTGCCCTTAAAGCGCCCGGGGAGGATCGAGCCGCCATACATGAAGACCGAGGGGACGTTGAGCCGCAGCATTGACATCATCAGCCCGGGCAATGACTTGTCACAACCGGCGAGCCCGACAAGCGCGTCGTAGCAATGGCCGCGCATCGACAATTCGACCGAGTCGGCAATGACCTCACGGCTGACGAGCGAGGATTTCATGCCGTCGTGGCCCATCGCAATGCCGTCGGTCAC
The DNA here is from genome assembly GCA_019244535.1 of Alphaproteobacteria bacterium. Classification (GTDB taxonomy): domain Bacteria; phylum Pseudomonadota; class Alphaproteobacteria; order ATCC43930; family CGMCC-115725; genus AP-15. Next base: position 3,452 of record JAFASL010000954.1, on the reverse strand, counting down.
GGTGATCGTCGTGAACTCCCGCGGCGTGCCCCCGGCCGCTGCCACGCCCTTCTTCGCCGCCTGCGCCTGGCGAGACAACGCGATATTGCACGGCGCCGCCTCGTTCCAGGTTGTCGCGACGCCGATCAATGGCTGGTTGATCTGCTCCTCGGTCAGCCCCATCGAGTAGAGGAACGCGCGGTGCGGCGCACGCTCCGGCCCGACCGTCACATGCCGGCTCGGCAGGCGCGATTTGTCGAAAACAGGGCGGCGAACGTCGTCTGGCATAATCGGAGCTCCCGTGACGGCCTTACGCAGGCCGCCACGGTAACGATCCGACCAAAGGCAATCAATGGGGCCTCGCCGCCTAGGCTTGTCGCATTGCTGCTAAGAGCCGGCCGGTTTGACGACGATCTTCCCGGTCATATACGGGTGGATCGAGCAGAAGTATTCGTACTCGCCCGGTGCGGTGAAGGTTTGCGAGAACTTGTCGTCGGTGTCGAGCGCTGCGGATTTGAATTTCCCGTCCTTCTCGCGCACCGAATGCGGGCTGTCGTCGTCGTTGGTCCACGTGACCGTGGTGCCGGGAGCCACGACGAGCATTGCCGGCGAGTAGTGGAAATTGTCGATCTGGATCGCAGCCGGATTTACCGCACCGGCTGAGGGCGCTTGAGGTACGATCGCGACGAGCGCCGCAGTCGCACCCAGAGCGCCCAATAGCAACGCCGTTTTCGGCATCATGGCTTGGGTCTCCTCACGCGCCCAGCGGTGTTTCGACAAGCGCAAGCGGGCTCTTGCCGGGGACGTAGTTGACTGTGCGCACCCCGAGCACAGAGTGCAGTTCCTCTGCCGGCACTTTCATCGGGCCGGGAGCGGGAGCCGAGCCGGGGGCCGGCTGCGGGAATGCGGTCGACCGCGCGGTGTGGAACGAGAGGTTGCCCTCGACCTTCTGCTGGATCTGGTGGATGTGGCCGTTGAGCACGGTCACCGATCCGAAGCGTTTCAGATAACCAAGCGCGCGCGGCGCATCCTCGGTGCCCCAGCCCCATTCCTGGTACACCGTCCATAACGGCAGATGGGCCAAGACGACGATCGGCGCGCTCGCCGAGAGACCTTTGACGTCCTTCTCCATCCATTCGAGCTGCTCGTCGCCGAGTTTGGCGAGACCGGCCGATTTGAACCCCGGCTCGAAATTGAAGACGTTGATCAGCGCGATGAAATGCGCGCCGCCGTAATCGAAGCTGTACCAGCCCTTGCCTTTGGTGCCTTTGCCGTAGCGGTCGAGATAGGCTTTCCCGTTATCGGCGTCGGCAACGTCGTGCTCGCCGGGGATCACATAGACCTTCTGCTTCAGCGCCTTCATCGCCTGGTCGGCGTCGTCGAACTCCTTGTCCTTCGAGAGATGCGTGATGTCGCCGGTATGGATGATGAAGGCGGGCGGGGTCGGCATCGCATTGATCTTGGCGATCGCCTCCTGAAACGTGCCGAGCGCGTTCGGGTTGGCCGGCTTGTCGAAGCCGACATGGCTGTCACTAATCTGCAGAAAGGTGAAGCCGCCAGATTTCTGCTCGGCGGCCGCGGCTTCACCGAGCAGGCCCAGCGAGCGCGGGACGCCGCCGCTCACGGACCAGAGCACCCCAGTCCCCGCCCAGGCCATGCATTTCAACAAACCGCGGCGGTTGATCGAAGCCTTCTTCCCCAACCCGCCCTCGTCATGATCGGCCATCTATGTCTCCTAATGGTTTTTGGAATGACGCCGATACAGACCAGCCGTGGGGCAGGATTTATTCCCTCGCCGCGAATAAATAGCCGGGGAGCCGGGTCTCCGCGCCACGCCGCCCAGGCGCGGGAATCCGCCCTTGCACGGCGGGACAAAGCTTTTTAAAGGACCAGGCTCGGTGCCGCTGCTCGGGAAGAAATGCGATGCGTCAACTGGCGTGGCTTGCCGTGGTGCTGCCGCTGGCGGCCTGCGGCTCGGGCGGCTCGGGCCATTCCGCCACCCTGATCCTGAACAACCCGACCTGGGACCGCGTCAATGTCCAGGCGGTGATCACCACAAGTCCGAATTGCGATAACCGCGACGCTTATGTGTCGACGGAGGAATTCGTGATGAGCAAGAACAAAACACAGCGGATCGAAGCCCCAAAAGCCGAGAACGTCTGCTGGCGTCACGACCGCAACCCCAACAATCCCGTTCCCGGCGTCTGGTCGGGGTGGAGCCGCGCGACAATGTTTCCTGGCCAGACCTTCGAGACCGAACTCTAGAGCTCGCTTTTGTCCGGCCCGGGGATGCGCGGAAGAACGGATTCGCTGAGCTGAGCGCCGACCTTCAAGGCGCGCAGGCAAGCGCGGTTCCGATTAAGAACGGCTCCGCCCCGGAGGTGCCGGAGGGCAGGCAGAGCACCCAGCCCGGGGCGGTGCTTGAGGGCGCGCTCGCCGCGCTTGCGGAAGACCCGCCGGAACCGGCGCGGGTGGACGAGGGCACTCTGGCGCCGCCAGAAGTCGATTGGCCAGCCGACGTTCCGCCGGCAGCTGCTGCGCGGCCGGTGGATCCGGTGCCCGAGCCCGCGCTTGTCGTGCTGTTCGTCGAGGGCGCAGCTCCCGCCGCGGATACGGACGAGCCGTCGCCGAGGGTGACAACCCCATTGGATATGGCACCCCCAGGTGTAGTGACAGTCTGCGCCACTGCCGGGACGGCGACCGCCAAAGCCGCCGGCAATAGCTGGAACATCCGCTGTGTTATTCCTCGTGAAATCGCCAGGACCAGCCTCGTGCAGTTTGCATCAGCAGGCCCACCAAGTCACGTTCGAAACCCGAATTTCAAGAGGGCAGGATTGAAGATGCGCACCTAAATAATCAGCCAATTTAATTTATGAGCGTTGCCGAGAGCAAGGTTGGCCAAGTTGTGCTTTTGCTGCCATAGATTTCGGTCATGACCGGGGCATCATAGCGAACTTTGGCAGGAGGGAGCGGGCGCGATCCCGCTTTGTCGGCGGATCCCGCTATCTCCAGTCCAGCAGCCTCTGATCCAAAGTGCGAAGCCCGGTCACGACCTCTCTCCCCGTCGCGGATCTGCGGTAAATAATCCGCACTTCCCTTTTTAACCGGTTCGCAGGGCTCTCAAATGTGAAGTGGTTCACACTTGGGAATTTAATTTTCAATCCAAACGGTATTATTTAATCGAGCCGACCCCGCGCGCCCGGCAGGCGCCAAGCTCTCATTTGGGGATTGGCCAGTTGTTCCGGCAGCGCCGTCAGTAGCAGGCGTTGGGCAGCGGCGTCCCCCAATGCCGTGCGCGTAAAAGACTTACAGAGTGAATGGCGACAGGCGCAATGCCTCTCTGGCTCGACCCGGTGTTTCGGCCCCGTATTGCACGAGAAAGCTTTGTCGTCGCGAGCTAACCCGGAACCAAGGCTGAGGCCACGGTCCAGACTACCCACCAAAGTCCCAGCGACAGCAGCAGGATGACGCTC
>JAFASL010000853.1 GCA_019244535.1 Alphaproteobacteria bacterium | reverse complement strand
CGCCAAAGCTGTTGGCCACCACGTCGATCCGGCTGACCCCCTCCCGCAGTACCTGTGCGGTGCGGAAGACGGCGCAGTTGTTCTGCATGACGCGCTGCATGTCGAGCCGGATCTCGGCGGTTTTGCGAGAGCCGTGCGACTGACGCACGGCATCGAGCCGGGCGATTGCCTCCTCCCCGGCGCCGTTCGACATCGGCTTGTGCGGTGTACCCGGGCGCACCACCTCGGCCGAACGGTGGGCGGCGGCCCGGCCGAATACGATGATGTCGAGCAGCGAGTTGCATCCCAGCCGGTTGGCGCCGTGCACGGATACCGAAGCCGCTTCGCCGATCGCCATCAGCCCGGGGACGACGGCCTCCGGATCAACCGGGGTCGGCCGCAACACCTCTCCGTGATGGTTCGTCGGGATGCCGCCCATGTTGTAATGGACTGTCGGCAACACCGGGATTGGTTCGCGCGTGACATCGACGCCGGCAAAGATCTTGGCAGTCTCCGAGATCCCCGGCAGGCGCTGGTGCAGGACCTCGGGGGAGAGGTGCTCCAGATGGAGCAGGATGTGGTCCTTCTCCGGCCCGCAGCCGCGGCCTTCGCGCATCTCGATCGTCATCGCCCGGCTAACGATGTCGCGCGACGCCAAATCCTTGGCGTGCGGCGCGTAGGCTTCCATAAAGCGCACGCCCTCGCTGTTGGTCATGTAGCCGCCCTCACCGCGCGCTCCCTCGGTAATCAGGCAGCCGGCACCGTAGATCCCAGTCGGGTGAAACTGGATAAACTCCATGTCCTGCAACGGCAGGCCTGCCCGCAACACCATCGCGTTACCGTCCCCGGTGCAAGTGTGCGCCGAGGTGCAGGATAAATACGTTCGGCCATAGCCGCCCGTCGCAAGAACCACGAGATGTGCGCGAAAACGGTGCAAGGTGCCGTCCTCGAGGTTCCACGCCATGACCCCGCGGCAGGCGCCTTCGTCGTCCATGATCAGGTCAAGCGCAAAGTACTCGACAAAAAATTCCGCATGATTGCGGACGCATTGCTGATAGAGCGTGTGGATGATCGCATGACCGGTACGATCGGCGGCCGCGCAGGCCCGCCTTGCCGGATCGCCTTCTCCATACTCCGTCATGTGGCCGCCAAACGGACGCTGATAGATAAGGCCTTCCTCGGTGCGGGAGAACGGCACGCCGAAATGCTCGAGCTCGATCACCGCCGGGATGGCCTCGCGGCACATGTATTCGATCGCATCCTGATCGCCGAGCCAGTCGGAGCCCTTGACCGTGTCGTACATATGCCAGCGCCAGTCGTCCGGACCGATATTGCCTAGCGCGGCGCTGACCCCGCCCTGCGCGGCGACGGTATGGCTGCGGGTCGGAAAGACCTTGCTGATGCAGGCCGTTCGCAATCCCTCGACAGTCATCCCCAATGTCGCCCGCAGACCAGCGCCACCTGCGCCGACGACGACAACGTCATAATTGTGATCGGTGATTTTGTAGGCCGATGGCATACGGGACTCCAATCAGCTCGTCGACCCGAGAGCAATGCTGAGCACTGCGAAGATTCCCGCTACCGCAAAGCCGAAACTCAGCAGCCGGACAGCGATAATAAGGCCGATCTTGGCGAGTTCGGTATGGACATAGTCCTCGATCACCACCTGGAGCCCGAGCGACACGTGATAGAACAGTGCGATAAGCAGGAGCATCAAAAGAATGGCCGGCAGCGGGAGGCCGACCCAGTTCTGCACGCTCTCGATATCGGCGCCGACCAGGCTGATGACGGAGGCCACGAACCAAAGGCTCAACGGCACCAGCGCGATCGCGGTGATGCGCTGGGCCCACCAGTGGTCAACCCCGTCCTTTGCCGAACCCAGTCCGATTGCGCGGCCGAGCGGCGAGCGCATCCGCGATGCCATCATTTCACGAAACCCAGCGAGCTATCCCGGCAATCCAGGCAACCAAGGTCAGCGTGGCGGTCGCGCCGACGACGATCCATCCGCCGACATAGGTCGATTCGAGATCGAGCGCATGGCCGGTATCCCAGACCAGGTGTCGGATACCGTTACATAAATGATAGAACAGCGATACGGTCCAGCCGAACAGCAGCAAAAGTCCGATCCATGAGCCGAGGAAGTCCTGCACGCCTTCGTAGGCCTCGGGCCCGGAAGCGGCCGCCACGAGCCACCATACGAGCAGGATTGTCCCGGCACTCAGCGCCACACCAGTGGCGCGGTGAAGGACGGACAGCACCGAGGTGAGTTGCCATCGGTAGATTTGAAGGTGCGGCGACAGCGGCCGGTCGGCGGATCTCATTTTTATTGCGATTCCGGAATTTTGCTTGGGTCGGCCGCGGTCAATTAGACCGCGTGCCCGGCAGTGTCAACGGAGGGTCTCCGGGCGCTTTTTCAGGTGAGGCTCGAAAGGCGCCTGATCTCGTCGTCGAGCGCCAACAGCCGCGTTGCGTCCTTCACGTGCAACTCCTCGACCAGGCGCCCATCGACCACCACGACGCCCTTGCCCGCAGCAATCGCTTTGGCGTGCGCCGCGATGATGCGGCGCGACCGTTCGATTTCCTCCTTTGTCGGCGCAAAAGCTGCGTTCGCGGCGGCGATCTGCTTCGGGTGAATCAGGGTCTTGCCGTCGAAGCCGAGTTCCCGCCCCTGCCGGCAAGCGGCGGCAAACCCCGCATCGTCGGAAAGATCGAGGTGGACGCCGTCGAGGATCACCAGCCCGTTGGCTCGAGCCGCGAGGATCGCAAGGCCGAGAGAGGTAAGCAGCGGCAGGCGATCGCAGCTCGGCAGCGCGCGCAGGTCCTTGGTCAGATCCGAGGTGCCGACAACCAGCGCGGCGAGCCGCTCCGCGCCCGCGATCTCCCTCGCAAAAAGGATGCCGCGCGGCGTCTCCAGCATGCACCAGACGGCGAGCCGATCCGAAGCCCCGAACGCGTCGAGCAGTGACAAGGTCAAGTCCACCCGGTCGGGGTTCTCGACCTTCGGCAACAACACCGCGTCGATCGGCATCGCGGCAGCGGCCGCGAGGTCGGCATGCCCCCACGGCGTGTCGATCGCGTTCACCCGCAATACCAGTTCGCGGTGGCCATAACCGCCCTCCGCGAGAGCCGCCCCGACAATCGCCCGCGCATGCTCTTTCTCCTCCGGGGCCACGGCGTCTTCGAGGTCGAAGATCAGGCCGTCGGCAGGCAAAGCTCGGGCTTTCTGCAGCGCCCGCGGATTCGACCCGGGCATATAGAGAAGGCTGCGGCGCAGGCGAGGCGTAGCTGACATCGAGGTCTGAGGCTTTGGCCTTTCCGCGAGCTATATAATCGCCGGCGCCGGGATCTTCAAAAGCCGAGCTTCAGTGGCCGCGCAGCAAGCCCGTAAATTCGGAAACGTCCGCGAGGCGACGGAAATCGTGGATAATCGCGAGGCTTTCCTCAATCTGCCGATGGCCGAGTTGCGCGTGCGGCATCAGTTGGCAGTATTTTCGGTCGATATCGCTCCAAGGGATCCCTAAAACGCCGGCGCCCTTTGGTACGAAAACGGTGCTCGCGACTACCCGGCCATCGAAGGTCCGAATGGCCACGGTCGCGCCTTGCCGATATCGCTCGGCGTCTTTTTCGGGTGGGGGGCCAACCTGCACGCTGTCGATCAGCCGATGAATTAACGGGTCGGCAATCCTTGCGACAGTTGCGTGCACCCAGGAGAAGTCGCGATCTGCCGCGCCCGCCGCCAGAAAATAGGCGGGACTATGCGCCATGCCGATCAGGTCCGTCGGGTGCAACGGGCCGGTCAAGGCTGTAAACCCCGGCCGCGACACGACAATGCTTTCGATATCCTGCGGTACGATGTCCCCTTTCCTCGCTGCGTCGCCGGCTGCCTCGGCGAGAGCGTGGTAGGGATGACCGCCAGGCACCAGCTTGATCGCCATGTCGGTTACGATGTCCCAGGATTCTCCGAGGCTGGCCGTTACGTTCGCACCGGCAGACAGCCCTTCGGTGCCGCCATAGACTTCGAAAAACCCTCGCTCGGCTTCGAGAACGCTCTCTTCGGCGCGGTATCCTCGTTGCGCCGCGAGCGCGGCCCTCACCCCCAGCATCGCCGCCAACCCCGCATGATATTCGCGAGCGGTGCTGGTGTTTGCCGCGGTCATCAATCCGCCGATCGAGGTCGCCGCGAGCGCGATGGCCTGCGCCAGCTGCGCCGGGTCGAG
>JAFASL010000688.1 GCA_019244535.1 Alphaproteobacteria bacterium | reverse complement strand
CGCGGCGTCTTCGTTGAGGAGCTCGGAATAACCCGCATAAGCGTGCTCGGCGTCGCGGCGCAACAGGTCGAGGACGCGCTGCGCCGCTTCGCCGTCGAGCGCCGCGCCGCGGCCCTGGCGGTTTGTCGTCGCCTGGACCGCCAAATGCTCGGGCGCGGGTATGTAGAATTCCTTGTCGAGGATCGAATAGCGCGCCGAGTATTCGTTCACATTCGCGGTGCGGTGGCGGATCCATTGCCGCGCGACAAAGATCGGCAATTTCACGTGGTATTTGATCTCGCACATCTCGAACGGCGTCGTGTGGCGGTGGCGCATCAGATAATTGATGAGCCCCTGGTCCTCGCTGACCTTGCGGGTGCCGCGGCCGTAGGAGACGCGGGCCGCCTGCACGATCGCCGCATCGTCGCCCATGTAATCGACGACCCGGACAAAGCCGTGGTCGAGCACCGGCAACGGCTCGTAGAGGATCGCCTCGAGCGCCGGGACCGTGGCGCGGCGCGTCGGCTGCGCGGCGCCCTGCTGCGCGACGATTTCCTGCTGTTGCTCCGCCCTCAGCCGGCTCCGACTCATCGGCCAGCGGGGCGCAGGCGTTCATACGCCATTCGGACCATCGGATCGCCTTGCGGCAGTGTCGCCAGACGGTCCTCGAGGCGCGTCCGGAGCGCGGGGGCCTCCGGAAAATCGCGCTGGCTCCAGAACCGTTTCGCGGGGTCGAAATAGCCGACGGTGTCGAGAAAAGCGATCGTGAAATAATGGCTCTCCGGCAATGACTCGCCCGAGGCCCGCGCCAGGATCTCGCCCTGCGAGGTGACCGCCTCCGTCAGGCACCAATCGAGCAATCGGGTCAGCTCCTTCTCGGCCTCTTGGCGCTGGCCGGCGCGCATATGCGGCCAGCCGAACTGCAGCAGCACCGCGACGTCGTAATTGTTGTGGCTGGTCATGCCGATCTCGTCGAGCCAGCCATTGGGATAGCGGCCGTCACGAATCACAAACAACGTGTCGACCAGCTGCGGCCAATAGCCGATCGCGCCCTCGAGATAGCGCGCCATGTGAAAGGTGAGGCTGAGATCGGCGGTTCGCAGCCGCCGCCCGCCGACCAGGTAATCGGCGCCAAAGAACCCGGTAGCCGGGTCCTGCCACTTGCCGACAAAACGGCAAATCACCGCCTCGAGCCGCGGATCCCACGGATAGTTCCGTGGGCGGCGCCACAGGATCAGCCGAACGAGGTTGGCGGTCGCGAAGTTGAGCTCCTTGCGCCGGTCGATCCCGTCCTCCTCGAGCCGCGAGACGATGAGGCTCTCCAGGTAATCCGTCAGCCGTTCGGGATCGTTGATGCGGTCGAGCAAGCACGGCGGGGTGCCGTGGTCGTCGAAATCGTCGGCGAGCATGCGGTCTACGCAGCCGTCGAGGCGCAAAAACCATACATCGGTGCAAACGGCGTCTGTAGCGGCCGGCAGCGCCCCCCGATCGCCAAGGCGCGCAAGCGTGGCGCGGATGCCGTCCGGATCGGCGGTGTATTGCAACCGCCAACGCAGTTCCCGCAGGATTTGCCGCACGCAAGAGGCATCTTCTCCGGAGGCCTCGCGCCGGTCCAGCTCGGCTTCGCTGCGTTGGATTTCGGGGTCTGCCTGGCGGGCCAGTTCGGCAATCTCCGGAAACCGGGCGATGATCGCCGCTTGCGGCGTCCACCCGGCGGGGGCCGGTATGGGGACACCGGCATGTGCGCTCACCCCAAGGCCGCTCTTTCGGCAGTGGGTTTCCGGGGGAGGCGCATCGGCGGTGCAGAGGCGGAGGCGCGAGACATTCGTTTTGCGGCTGGGCGCGCGACATTGATCCAGGAAGCGCGCCGCGAGTAGGATGCCAGCCGTACCGGCCGCCTGGCGAGCCACTGGTCGAGCGGTGTGACCGGCAACGCCAGGTCACCGTCATCGCAATCCGGCAACAGGGCGACGCTCAACCGGCGCGTCCCCTCCGGCCACAGGATCTGCAACCGTCTGATCAAGGCTCCGGCGGCGCGCCGGCCATCCTCGTCGACGCGGCGGGGCAACTCCGCCACCTTGACGCTCTCCCTATCGGACGCCTGCCGGCCGTGCAGCTGTCGAACATCGGCAATCGGAAAGACTTGCGGCTCCGGCGGAAAACCGATCTCGAAGCACGCTTCCGCCGGCTCGAGAATGCGCAAGACAAACCGGTCCTCGCCCGCCCGGAAGCGCGCAACCGAACCCGTGACGGAAACCGGCTCTGCGCTGGTATGTACGGCCCACACGATCGTACCGGTGACCCCCGGGGCGACCTCGTCTTGAACCACCACCTGGCGGCCGATCAGCGCCGCTCCGCGCCGAATGGCGCCGGCCGGCCAGCCATAGGCGGCCGATAAATCGAACACGGCCCATTTGCAGTCGCCGTCGACGCGGCTGCCGATGATCGGCGCGTGCGCATCGGGTAGCTGATTTCGTCCATCGATGACCAATGTATTGTGGCCGGCGGTTTGCGCGCGGTAGTAGCGCCAGCGCGGCCCCGACCGGTTGTCGGCACCGTGATCGAAATAGCCCGGCAGATCGTAATCGTCCGCCCCGAGATCGATGATCCACCGTTGGCGCGCGCCATCTAGAATGAAGCTGCCGGCATCGGCTTGGCTGTGCAAGAAGACATCTTCAGGCAGCGGGGGTGATCGCGCTCCGGGCCCTGAGACGTTGCCACCCTTTATCGCAAGATAAACAGGGTGGGCCGCCGGGGCACGCGACCAGGTGTTCCGAAAGCATGCGAGATTGTTGCTGTGGAACACCTTCCCGGTGGGCACCTTGATCTCGCCCGGCTTCGTCCTCGGCCGCTTGGGCCATATCACCGTGAACGGCAGAAACCAGCCGTCATACTGGTCGATGAGATGGGCATCGGTCGGCCGCCGGAAGCGATGCGCGAACCAGGCGAGCGGCGCCATATCGAAGCAAGGCTCGGAATCGCCGAAATTAAACGCCGCGCCAAACGGTCCAACGGCATGCAACGCGAAGTCGCCGGTTTGAGCAAATCCCGGCCGCTCCGCAAGACCAAAGCTGTCGCCGAGCGTGCTCTCGAGCGCGGCGACCATCAGTCCCGCATAGCGCATCGCGAGCGACCAATAGCTCGGCCCTTCGGGCCAAGCCCCGTCTGGCGCCAGTCCGTCGAACACGTTCCAGGACGAGACGAGGCTTGTGCAGACCAGCTGCTGCGAGAGATCCCTGTACCGGTCAAGCACAGCGAGCGCCGAAACCAAGATGCCCGAATTCGACACCAAAGTGCAGTTGTCCCGCCGCCTCGGCCATTGCGAGAAAGGATCATCATATGCGGCAAGCGCCGGCGCGAGCACATGCCGGAGCAGCGCATCCTCGACATTCCGGCGCTCTTCTCCCGAAAGCTCGTGGTATAGCCAATCATAGGCGAGGGAGACCGCGACCGCGATCTCGGCGCAATCCAGAAAGGACTTGATCACCGGCCGGGCCTTCCAGTTTGGCTCGGCAGCAAGCTCCGCCAATGCGGCGCGCGTGGCGGCCAGCGCGTGCGCTTTTGTCTCGCCGCTGCTGATCGCCGCCAAAAAGGCCGTGTGTATCAGTCGCCTGCCATGGCGCTTGATCCTGGTGCGCAGCTCTTGTCTGTGCGAAGCGAGTGCTGTCTCCTCCAGTGACGCTTTCAGCCGCGCGATGAGCTTTTGATTACTATTTGCACGATCACGAATCCAGGGGATCGCAAATTCACCGAACAACAAATAGGGATGTGTGCAAGTGAACCGCGCAATCGCGGTCTTCACGAGCGCTAACCTCGGGCAACTCGCATTATCGAACCGAAGAACTCGCGCGTTATCGAAGGGCAATCGAATCCTCTGGCGAGGAGTTGCGGCTGCCGGGAACCATCCTTGCGTTCCAAGGCGCGTACGCGACGGTATTTAGCAGCCACCTATCTCAAATGCGGCAGACTCGCGGCTTGGTCAAGCGCGTAGTTCACAAATCGTAACGAATTGTATCAAAATTTAACTATATTCGCCGCGAATGCCTCTTTCCGTTCGACGAGAGCAACTGGGCGAGGATGTCGTCCCTTCTCACGGCGAGTTTAATACCGGAGTAACGATGCCTAGGAACTACGCCCTTGCGCTAAGTTGAGGATCACGAGGCGCAACATCGTGGATCGGTTCAGTGCGGCGAGTTTCGATGCCAATGGGCGCGACCGACGCGTTCGTTCGAAATTCTCGCGCGCAGCAAAGCGAAGCAAACCTGCTGCTCTTTCACTCGCAGCCCGAATTCCTTAACTTACGATAAAGGACCCTCTGACGCTGGGATGAGGCGACTGAATTGGCTCACTGGGAGCCTTCGATAGACAGGGGAATGCGCTCGAGCTCATGGGCATACCGTGAAATCAATATCGCGATCGTGACAGCCGGGCAGGAGGTGTGTCGCGGTAGATCTGCAGCCGGGTGACCCGCAACCCTGCGACCCCGTGCGTTTCGATTGCCCGTTGCCAAGCGAGGAACTCTTCGACAGAGAGTGCGTAGCGGCGGCAAACCTCCTCGAGGCTGATCGCACCACTGCGCACCGCATTAACTATCACCGCTTTGCGCCGTGCGACCCATCGCTTGGTGTCTGGTGGCGGTAGGTCCAAGGCAGTAACGGTGCCGCACGGCAAGGTTTGGTCTACAAGCAATTGATACAGCCCGACGTTGTGGTCCATTGTCCGACAGTAGAGCGAGATCTCTTAAAGAACCGCTAAGTGGAAAGCTTTCGCGCAGCCCCGATTCCGCAAGTGTTCTGCTCGGTTAACGCCTCAGCCGTTCGGCTCCCAAACCCGGGCTCGGGCCCCTGAACGCGCATCAGTCCTGAAATCCAAGCCGAATCAACGCGCTCGATCCGATTCTCCGGCTTGATGCTGGGGGACCTGGTTCATATACTCCGCGGCGCTTCGTTCACGGAGTCTCGGGGAGACCGATGCGTCCGTCGCTACCGCCAGGCTACCAGCCGTCGGATGAAGAAGAGTTTATGAACCCACTACAGGTCGAATACTTTCGGCAAAAGCTGTTGCGTTGGCGAGCGCGGCTCCTGACCGACTCGTCGGATGCACTGCAGCACCTCAAAGAGGAAAGTTTGCTCAAGCCCGACCTCACGGACCGCGCTTCGCTCGAGACAGAGCGTGCCATCGAGCTGCGCACCCGGGCGCGCGAGCGGAAACTGATCTCCAAGATAGACGCGGCGCTCCACCGGATCGACGACGGAACTTACGGCTATTGTGAGGAGACCGACGAACCGATCGGCATTCGTCGCCTCGAAGCCCGCCCGATTGCGACCCTAAGCATCGAAGCGCAGGAGCGGCACGAGCGGATGGAACGTACCCACCGCGACGATTAACAACGGATCGCTCGTCGCCAAACTGCCGCACAAAGGCGTAGCAAACCGCGCCCAATTGTGTAGCATTGCTGCCAAATTCAATTGCGATCGAACACAGGTTCCCCATCTGCGGCATCAGATGCGTGGCGATGCCTGTCACCCGGACGCAGTCAACGCTCATCAACCGGAGCCGGACGATTGGGCGGGTCCGGTGGACCGCCGTTCGATGGCCTTATGGTTAGTGACGTTGGTGCTGATCGCTCTTGCGATCGCCGTCGAAATCTCCGGGATTGGGCGATTGGTTTCGCCGTGGTTTGCGGGAACGGCAGCCATTGTAGCACTCGGCCTTGCCGGGCTAGCGGCCGGGGCTAGCCGCAAAGCGCTTACTGTGCTGGAGACCCGCGTTGAAATTCTGAGCTGGGTTCTCCACGCATCCCCCGACGCGCATCTGATTGTGGCGCCGGGCGGTCGCATCCATTTTGCCAACCGCGCTATCTGCGAGGCTTTTCCTGGTTCGGTCGAGCCACCTCTCGATCGCGTCCGACGAGCCCTGGCTCCGGACCCACACACAGAGGCGCAGTTTCATCGGCTCCGCGGGCGCGTGGCCGCAGGGGCTCCGGCGAGCGCCACCCTAGCCTTGAGCGGCGTGCCGACGCGCGCTGCCGGCCTCTTCAAATTCAGAATAAGCCCCATCGATGACCATCCGGAATACAGTTACTGGAGAGTTCGGAATGTCAGCGCCGCTACCCAGTCGGAGAACGCCCTTCGTGACGAGCGCGATATGCTTGCCAGTTTGCTCGACAATGCACCCGTCGGGTTTTACTCGGTCGACGAGGCTGGCTGCTTTCGCTATGTGAACCGAACCCTCACGCAATGGCTCGGCAGTACCCGAGCTGAAATGCGTGCTAGCGGTGTTCGCTTGGCGGATTTTCTGGGCTGTCCGCGATCGGGCGGTATACCCTTGTGGAGCCCGTTTTCCGGACGGATTGGTGGCGCACAACGAGGCGAGGTGATCCTCAGAACGAGACAAGGCCGAGCGGTGCCGGCCTGGATTGGGCAGAATATCATTGAAGCGGGATCCGGACTGCGGACAGCGTCGGTCGTGTGCGATCTAACGCCAGAGAGGGAGTGGAAGGCCACTCTCCGATCCCTCGAGCGCTTTCGGCAATGTTTCGTCAACGCCCCGCTGGGGATCGCATTGCTCGACCGGAATGGATTGTTTGAGGAAGCGAATCGCGTAGTTGGCGAACTGTTCGGCATTGCTCCTTCGTCGTTGGCGGGACGGCGGCTGATTGACTTTCTGAACGCGGAGGACCGCCGCCGCGTTACCGCTAAACTCCCTACGACAGGCGATTGGCCGGAATATTTCGAGCCAATTGAAATCCGGCTTCAGCGGCCGGGAGATAAGACGTTGGTATTATACTTCGGCCGTCTTGACGGTCGCAGCATTGGCGCTGGCAATCTCCAGGCGAGCGCTGAGACCGAGGTGGCGGCGGACGGTCTTGCCGCTCATTTCATCGACGTCACCGAACAGAAAAATCTGGAGATCCAATTCGCCCAGTCACAAAAGATGCAGGCCGTTGGGCAGCTCGCCGGCGGCGTCGCCCATGACTTCAATAATCTGCTGACGGCGATGATTGGGTTTTGCGACCTGCTGCTGCTGCGCTCGCCGCCGAGCGATCCATCCTTCGCCGATATCATGCAGATCAAGCAGAATGCGAACCGCGCCGCTAATCTCGTGCGGCAACTGCTGGCCTTCTCACGACAGCAAACGCTGCAGCCGCGGGTCCTTAATATCACGGACGTCCTTTACGACTTGCGGCACCTGATCGAGCGCCTAATCGGAGAAGATATCGATCTCGAGGTCGTCCACGGGCGCGATCTTGGCCCTGTAAAGGTCGACCAGGGCCAGTTGGAGCAAGTCATTATTAATCTTGCGGTCAATGCGCGGGACGCGATGCCGAACGGCGGCACGCTCACGATTCGCACGGCAAGTATTCACCAGGAGAGTAACGTGGTGCGCGGGCATGAAGTCATGCCGGCAGGCGACTACGTCCAGATCGAGATCACCGATACAGGGGTGGGGATCCCGAAGGAAAATCTTGCTCGCATCTTCGACCCTTTCTTCTCGACCAAGGAGGTCGGCTCCGGGACTGGTCTCGGTCTGTCAACCGTTTACGGGATCGTCAGGCAAACAGGCGGATTTGTTTTTGTGAGCAGCACAACGGGGCAAGGCGCAGTCTTTCAGATCTATCTGCCGTGCTGCGATGGGGCGGATTCGGCGCCGGTGGCCCGATCCGAGACCGGAGAGAATGCCGCGGTAAAGGATTTAAGCGGGCGAGGTACCGTTCTGCTGGTGGAGGACGACGATCCCGTCAGGATCTTTGGCGCGCGCGCTCTTCGGAACAAAGGCTATAAGGTGATCGATGCTAAAAGCGGCGAGGCGGCGCTCGAATTCATGAGCAACGGCGCGGAGCCGATTGATCTTCTAATCACCGATGTCGTTATGCCGCATATGGACGGGCCGGAGCTCGTCCGAGAGGTGCGAGAACTGCACCCCGACATGAAGGTCATCTTTATTTCCGGGTACACCGAGGACGCGTTCCGTCGGCGCCTCCATAGCGATGCGCGTATCGAATTTCTGGCCAAGCCGTTCAGCTTGAAGGAGCTGGCGGGCAAGGTGCAGGACGTGCTTGCCGCACGATGACACGGGAGCCTCGGCGCGGCATTGTGTAACTCGAACAAAACGTGTACAAGCTGCGACGGGCCGCATTGCGCGGCGTCATTGCGTATGGAATAAGGAGAACCGAAAAATGCAGGCGGCATTACGCCTCTTGGACAAGGAAGCAATGGACAAGCAGCGGGCTTTGGACGCGGCGCTCGGTCAAATCGAACGTGCCTTCGGCAAGGGTTCGATAATGAAGCTCGGGTCGCGCGAAGCCGCCGCAGATACCGAGGTGATATCGACGGGATCTCTGGGTCTCGATATCGCGCTCGGCATTGGCGGGCTACCGCGCGGACGAATTATTGAGATTTATGGACCAGAGAGTTCCGGCAAAACAACGCTTGCCTTGCATGTCATTGCCGAAGCGCAGCGTGGCGGGGGCACCTGCGCTTTCGTTGATGCCGAGCATGCGCTTGACCCGGCATATGCCCGCAAGCTTGGCGTCAATGTTGACGACTTGTTGATATCCCAGCCCGACGCCGGCGAGCAGGCACTCGAGATAGCGGACACGCTGGTCCGCTCGGGCGCAATCGACGTGCTGGTCATCGATTCGGTCGCTGCCCTCGTGCCGCGCGCCGAACTCGAAGGCGAAATGGGCGATAGCCATGTCGGATTGCATGCCCGGCTGATGAGCCAGGCGCTCCGTAAACTGACCGGGTCGATCGCTCGCTCTCGGGCGATGGTTATCTTCATCAACCAGATTCGCTTGAAGATCGGTGTGATGTTCGGCAATCCGGAGACCACGACGGGGGGGAATGCGCTCAAATTTTACGCGTCGGTGCGGCTCGATATTCGACGCATCGGCGCGATCAAGGAACGTGACCAGGTCATCGGTAACCAGACGCGCGTCAAGGTAGTAAAAAACAAGATGGCGCCGCCTTTCAAGGTCGTCGACTTCGATATTATGTACGGTGAGGGGATATCGAAGCGCGGCGAGTTGATCGACCTAGGCGTTCAGGCTGGTGTGATCGAGAAGTCAGGCTCGTGGTTTTCTTATGAGGGTCAGCGCATCGGCCAAGGGCGCGAGAACGCCAAGGCTCATTTAAAGGACCATGGGGAGATCGGCGAGGCAATCGAGCATGCAATACGCGCCAATGCCGGCTTGGTAGCCGAAGCTATGATGGCTGCACCGGGCGAAGCTGCGGTCGAGGAATAGGTGGGTCAGTCTCCGGAGGAGATGCGCGGTCCGAAATCCACAGAGTTCGAGCCGGAGCGGAAAGGTTCGGGCGTGTTTACAGGAGCGAATTGCGGTGGTGTCCGTTGTACCAAGTCAGCGGCCCGGATCCAGAAGCGCTCGAGCCTGCGTAACGTGACGCTGGTATTCTGCAGGTCCTCGCCGTTTAAGGTGGCCTGCGACAGCATCTGGCCGTGGCGCTGATGCATGGCGCTCAGGCTGTCTCGCAGCTTGCCTCCTTTCTCGGTCAGTCGAACATGGATCGAACGCCGATCATGAACCGAGCGTTCGTGCGCCAGATAGCCATTCTCGACCATCTTCTTTACGTTGTACGAGACGTTGGAACCCAGATAACAGCCACGCAAGGTGAGTTCCCCGACCGTCATCTCGGCATCGCCGATATTAAAAAGCATCATTGCCTGGACGTTGTTGATATCATGTATCCGGAGCCCTTCCAGCTCCAGTTTGACAACCTCCAGGAATTGACGGTGAAGCCGCTCCACTAATGAAATGACTTCGAGGTAATCGTTGTTCATTTTGTGAGCCTCTGGTTGACCGATCCTTCTCGGGGCGTGGGGGCTTTGCGCCGCATCGAGCGCTAGGCGCTCTGCGTGTTGCGTATGCTCACGACGGGGCTACCCCAAGCTCCGTCAAAAAAACGTCCGGAGCACGGCAATCAGCTCGTTTTTTGGCGATTT
>JAFASL010000593.1 GCA_019244535.1 Alphaproteobacteria bacterium | reverse complement strand
GATGGATTTTGGCGCGGCGATGTTTTTTACCGATTACTCGATGACTCCGGCCGAGCTCGGTCAGGCATTGGAAGCGCGCGGCTTCGAGTCGATCTGGGCGCCTGAGCACTCGCACATTCCAAGCACGCGCAAAACACCTCCGGCCGGGGGAGGCGACCTCGAAAAGCGCTATTATGACGTGATGGACCCGTTCGTCACGTTGACCGCGGCGGCAATGGCCACGAAGAGACTGAAGGTCGGGACCGGAGTGTGCCTCGTCATTCAGCGCGACACGATCCAGACCGCCAAGCTTGTCGCCTCGATCGACCAGGTGTCGGGGGGCCGGTTTCTATTCGGCATCGGCGGCGGCTGGAACCAGGACGAGATCGAAAGCCACGGCACCGAATTCACCACCCGCTTCAAGAAAATGCGTGAGCAGATCGAGGCGATGAAGGAGATCTGGACAAAATCCGAGCCGGAATACCACGGCGAGATCGTCCAAGTTCCGAAGATGCGGACTTGGCCCAAGCCGGCGCAGAAGCCGCACCCGCCAGTCATTGTCGGCGGCGCCTTTCCGCACAGTGCGCGCCGCGCGATCCGCTATGGGAATGGATGGATCCCGAACGCGAGCCGCTCGCACTATGCCGACGTGACCGAGTTCCTGCCCGGGTTCCGCGAAATGGCCACCTCGGCCGGGCGCGACCCGGCATCGATCTCAGTGACGATATGGGGCGTCCCGGAAGATCTGGACCGCATCAAGCGCTACCGCGAACAGGGGATCGACCGCGTGGTGGTGAGCCTGCCTTCGGAAGACCGCAACAAGATACTCCCTGCGCTCGATCGCTGGGCGGACCTGATCCGCAAAACCGCGAACTGATCTCCGGCGCGGCTATTTCGGGTATACGCGCTGGTAGACGCCCGGTGATCCCTCGTCGTGCCGTAGATGCGGGTGCACCCGCCGCGTCCACGGGTTGCTGACGCGGGCGCGGCTCCAGGCTTCGCTCTCCGACACGCGCGCGTGTTCGAATTCGTACACCGTCAGATATTTGGGCTGCCCCTCGACCGCGACGAACCGCCGGGCGCCGAGACAACCCGGCACTGCCAAGTATCCCGGAATATAGGCCGTGTTGTACCACGCGTTGAATTCCTCTTCGATACTCGCCGATACGTCGATACGCCCCATTTGCAGGAAGGGCGCCATCTCGACGGTCTGCTCTATCGGGTCGGTGTGTACCGGGAAGATCTGCCGGTATGCGTTGCGCAAGAAATTGCGCCCGATCCGGCTGGTTCCGATCCGGCGCCGTTGCGGTGACGGCTGGTACTTGACGGTGTCGAGGTAGGCAGTGCTGCGCAGCACATTGTGGTCCTCGAGCTCATACATCGCGAGGTATTTCGGTGCGCCCTTGACGGCGGCGTAGCGCCCGGCGCTGAGGAAACCCGGCACTTCGAGCAGGCGCGGCAATTGCTCCTCGTCGTACCAGCGGTTGAACTCGGCCTCGAACTCCGAGTCGATGTCGGTCCACACCATCAATAATCCGGTACCGCGCGTCTTCGCCATCGCCGTCTCCTTCGTCTTGCCGCGGCCCAGAGAGCGCTACGGCAGCGGGCGAAGCCTATCAAGCAATGTCGAGCAGGGCGAGACCGGTTTCGGGGTCCTTGCGCTTGCGCAGATAGCTCGGGGGCTGAACCAGGATGACTTCGAGGGTTGGCCGGACATATGCCTCGATCAGGTGACCGCCGACCACGCTGCCGTCGAATTTGCCGAGAACCGCGTGAAGATGCAGGGTCGGGCCCTCAGCGGCGACGGCCACATCGCCGATCAACGACAGCACCTCGACCTGCTCTTCAACGGCTATTTTCTTGTATTTTTTGGTTTCCCACTGGAAATACCCGAGAACGGCGCGGCTGAAGGCGCCGATCGCGGTGATCGAAGCGGCCTCGACTTCCTGGTCGCGCACAAATTTGCTGAGTTCGCCGCTGACCTCGTCGCCGGTGTCGAGCACGACCGCGTAGGTGATCGGCGGATCGGCATTGAGCAATTTCGAACGCATTGCATTGTCTCCGCGGCTCAGCGGGAGCTCGGCGCGCCGGCGGTGCCTGCGCGCAGGCCGCTGGAGGTAGCCGAGATCGTGCAGACCGCTTGTGGTTCGTCAATCCGCAACACGATGCTCTCGGTCAGATAAAGCTGGTAATGCACCCCGTCTTCACTCATGTAGCCGGCCCGCAAATCCTGCCCCAACACGAGGGCGCCGACGCGCGGGTCGACCAGCACGCCGCCTTCGATCGGCGCCTTGTAAATGCCGCGAGTGCAGAGATGGCGCAGGTGCTGGATCTGGGAGATGTCGGTCCCGGGATAAAGTCGAAACAACCCATTGTATAGAGGCGCCGCCAATGCCAGGGCATATGGCCCACGATACCCGGCACCGTCGAGCAGCGTAACAGCTTCGAGCACGTCGCCTAGGGCGCGCTCGACTGCCGCCCAGTTGCCGCCTTCGAGTTGTTGCCGGCCCTCATGCGTCAACAGGCCCGGCAACCGGAAATCGGGCTGACCGCGATAGACGAACTCCTCTTCGCGATTGGCAACCGCTTCCGCGGCATCCTGTGCGGGCGTCAAGTCGAGCGGCTGATCATGTTCCAGGTATCCAGCGATGCGCCTGACGCTCAGCCGAAAGGCGCGCCGCAGCATCGGCACAGATATCGCCCGTCCCATGACGGCGCCGGCTTCGTCCTCGGCCGGCTGCCGGCAATAGTCGTCGTTGCCGGCCTCGATTGAGGTGAGACCGACACCGAAAGGGCCCTGCAGGTCGAGAAATCGCCGCCCGGTGAGCCGGTCACGCGCGGCGTCAGCTGCAGCCTTGTCGATCTCGCGCCAGATCGCCTCGGGCAGGTGTGACTGTCCGCGATTGAGATAGTCCATCGGCTACGCATCCCTGAGCGAGCCGATCGTGAACCCCTTCTCGGCACCGCCGCGACTCCTTGCGGGTTGGCCTCCGCCGAGCCCCTCGGCAGTCGCCGCCTTCTCGGCCTGTAGAATGGACCCTTCGGTGAAAAGATAGGTTTTAAGGAAACGTTCGAAATCGCTGTCGTGGCGTCGAATCCATTCAAGCAGCATCGAAGCGTGTTCCATCTCCTCTCGCATATTATGGAGAAGCAGCTCCTTGAGCGTTTCCTCCTCGGTATCGTCGGCGCGCTGCCGATACCAGTCGATCGCGTCGAGCTCCTCCATCAACGAGACGATCGCAAAATGTAAGTTGAGGGTGCTTTCGGAGAGACGCTCGCGAGGCGCATGGAGGTTTTCGCTGGACATGGCTTTTCTCCACGTGACAACCCCGGAGGCGATAACGCATAGCCGAACACAGCCAGCGCGGATCCGGATTTGCCTCCGCCGCTTATACCGCACATTCGGCCGGGCGGTAACGTTACCGCCCGGCCGGAGTTCCTGTCGGTATCAGCGAGTGGTCGAACTGCCCGTGCCCAATCTTCCGCCTTGGGTCGGCGAGGTCGAAGTGCCGGCTCCGGTGTTCCGATCCTCGAGGCGGTACTCGGCCATTTGCTGCAGCTGCTCCTTCGTCCGGTCGAGCGTCAACCGATTGTTGTCGGTTTTGATGTCGCTCAGCGGCACGGCAACGTTCTTGCCGCCCATCCCAAGGAAGGAGCCGACGTCGACGACGACGACATCGATTTTGCCGGTCTTATCGAAGACCAAATCCTGCACGCTGCCGATCTTTCGGTTCTGGACATCATAGACCGCGCTGCCGATCATTTTGCTCGCGCGTATCTCATCGGATTGGATGCCCGGTGCAGTAGTCGTATTCGCCGCGACCCGGGTGTCGTGCGCTGTGCTCGTCTGAGCGTATGCGGCGGGGGTTGCGGCGGCGAGAGCCATTGCGACGGCGGCCGTCACATGGAATTTAGACATGCCGATATTCCTCTACTGTTGATTGACCTTCTGCGAACAACCCCTGTTGTGCGACGGTTCCCGGAGAGGATGGCAGCGGCTTTGGTCTGCTCAGCTCGGAACTAATGATCGCCGGGCAACGATTTTCACAAAGATGAAATCGTCGGGAGGTCGGCCGTGGCCACTCATCAATCGAAGGCGCAAAAGGAAACCGTCGGTCGCGTCATGCACGAGTTCAAGCACGGGGAGCTGAAAACCAGCCGCGGTAAGAAGGTAAAAAACCCAAAACAAGCGATCGCGATCGGACTGCACGAGGCAGGGGCTTCAAAATATGAAAGCCAGGAGAGAAACCGAAAAAATCTGAAGCGGACAAAGGCTCGCGAGCGGCGTGGCGCAACCGAGAAGGACCGCACCGAGCGCGAATATACGCGAGCGCAGCTTTATGAGCAGGCAAAGCGGCGCAAGATTCCCGGCCGCTCAAAAATGAACAAGCACCAGCTCGAACGCGCCCTGAGCCGCTGAGGAGCCGATGGACCCTTTCGCCGCTCCGAGCGTTGTATACACAGACGGAGTAATGCACGTCGGAGGAGAGAATGGATCAGCAAAAAATTCAGAACCTTGCGGCCGACACGGCAGACAAGGTCGGCACGTTAGCCGGTAACGCCGCGGCGCAAACGGGCACGCGCCTGCAAGCCAAGTTGGATGAGGGAAGGCGGTGATCGAGGACGCCCGGGAGGGCGCCGCCACATTGGGGCGCCAAGCCTCCGATGCCGGCAGACAAGCGATGGCTCAGGCAGGGGA
>JAFASL010000546.1 GCA_019244535.1 Alphaproteobacteria bacterium | reverse complement strand
CGGGACTCCGGCGGGCATCTGTACGATCGACAGCAGGCTGTCGACGCCTTTCAAGCTCCGAGTTTCGATCGGCACCCCTAGTACCGGAAGCGACGTCAGCGCCGCTGTCATGCCAGGAAGATGCGCGGCCCCGCCGGCCCCGGCGATGATCAAACGCAGCCCCCGCGCCTTCGCGTCTCGGGCGTACTCATAGAGCCGGTCGGGTGTCCGATGCGCGGAGACGATCCTTGTTTCATAGATGATCCCCAACCGGTCGAGCGCGGCGGCTGTATGCTGCATCGTTTCCCAGTCGGATTGGCTGCCCATAATAATGGCAATCGCCCGAGCGGCCTCGCTCATTCGGCTCCCGCCCGGTTTAAACGTCCAAGCATGACGAGGATTATGGGATCAATGAAGGTTCGCGCAAGCACCCGAACGTGATCGAGCTTACGCGCGCTTGTCCCACCCTACTCCGGTAAACCGCCTGCCGGACCGGGTCAGGCGATGATGTCGGGCAGCAGCTCGCTCTCGATCTTGGTGATCTGGTCCTTCAGCAAGAGCTTGCGCTTTTTCAGCCGCTGCAGCTCGAGCTGGTCGACCGGAGCGTGCTCGGCAAGACGTACGATCATCTGGTCGAGGTCGCGATGTTCGGTTTTGAGCGTAGCGAGCTTCGCCTTCAGAGCTTCGGTGTCGAGATCCATGGCCATGCCAGGAGTATCCAGTTTCACTATACACCCCTGAGGCGCCGGGCACCATCCGAGCGGAAATTTCTGGCAAGCCGCGGCACCATGCCCTTTCGAGGGGGACCCGACCACGAAAGTGATCTCTTCCCGGCGGTTCCGACGTATCACCAACGAAGTTTGCGTCGCCGAGGCAATACCTGCGCGCGCACTTTCCGCGGGATTGCGAATTTTGGCGAAACGTATCGGTCTGTTGACGAGCGGCGTCGATTGCGGCGGCCTCAATGCGGTGATCCGCGCTGTCACGATGCGTGCTCATTCCGCCTGTGGTCGGAAGGTCCTCGGCATTCGCAACGGCTCGATGGGACTGCTGCGTCAGCCGCCTGATGCCGAAAATCTCGATCCCTGGCGGCTCGGCGCGGAGATGATGCGCCTGGGCGCAATACTCGGCACGACGAACAGGGGTGATCCGATTGCCTTCCCGATGCCGGACGGCAGCTTGCGCGACCGCTCGCGGGAGGTATCGACGCGTACCATGCCTCGCGGCTCCACGCATTGGTCAGCGTCGGCGGAGACGGCAGTTTTGCGATCCTGCGCCGCCTCGCGCAACAGGGAGGCCTCCCGCTCGTCGCCATTCCGAAGACGATCGAAACGATGTCCGCGACAGCGAGGTTTTCTGTCGGCTATATACTGCGGTTGCGGTTGCAATCGAGGCGCTCGACCGGCTGCAGCCGACTGCGGCGAGCCACGACCGCGTCATGGTGCTCGAGGTGATGTGCCGCGATGCCGGCCACATCGCGACCGTCGCCGGCATTCCCCGGGGTGCCGATGTCGTGCTGATCCCCGAAATTCCCTATCGCTTGGAGGGGTGGTGGCGACGCATATGGACCGGCTGCGGCGTGGCGGTCAGCCGACTGCCGGAGACGGGCTCGTCGCCTCCACATTTGGGGTCTACGCTGTCGACCTTGTCGCCGCCGGCCGGCTCGACCGGATGGTGGCATGGCAGAATCGGCGGGTCGCCGATGTGCCGCTCGCCGTGGCGATCGCGATGCCGCATTGCGTCGATCCCGACGCCGCCTCAGTGCGGACCGCGCGCGGGCTCGGGATCTGCCTTGGCGATGGCTGAGCCCGAGATCCCGCCGGAAGACGAAGAGTTCTGGCGTTTTTCGCTCGCCTTCTACGATCAGCCAGGCGTCGCCGGGGCGCTGGTCGCGCTGCAGGACCGCGACGGGCGCGACGTCAACCTCATGCTGTTTGCGCTGTGGCTCGGGATCTCCGGGCGTGGATCGCTCGACGGCGGTCTGCTGGCGGCGGCCGCGCAGACCGCCGGCAGACTCGGAAGCGAGATAGTCGAACCGTTGCGAGCGCTGCGGCGAAAGCTCCACAAACATCCCGACGGCGATGTCCAGAAATTTCGCGAAGCCGTCAAAGCACTCGAACTCGCAGGCGAGAAGCTGATCCAACAGCGTCTCTTCCGCCTCTGTCTGCCATTGCAGACCTCAATGCCTTTGGCGGACCGTATCACCGCCGCGCGCCGCAATCTGGCTGTATGCCTCGGGCCGGAAGGCGTCCGAAGCGGCGAAGCAGCGATCATCCTGGACGCGATCACCGCCTTTGCCGCGGCTCCCCAAAGGCCGGCCTAACCTCCCGTATCGTGCCTGCGAGACGGTTCTGCGGCGCCGGGAACTTCACCCCACCGCTTGACGCCTTCGGTTTCGAAGCCGAAGAGGTCGAGAACCCGCCCCAACGTCTGGTCTATCATTTCCGCGAGCGTATTCGGCTTCGCGTAGAAGGCGGGGACTGGCGGCGCGACTACCGCCCCCATTTCCGACAGCGCCGTCAGTGTTCGCAGGTGCCCGGTGTGAAGCGGCGTTTCGCGCACCATCAGCACCAGCCGCCGGCGCTCTTTGAGCACGACATCAGCGGCGCGGCTCAGCAGTGTCGTTGTCACGCCGCTCGCAATCTCGGCCATGCTGCGGATCGAACACGGGGCGATCACCATGCCGATCGTCTTGAACGACCCGGAGGAGATCGGCGCCGCCATATCGCCGATCGCGTGGACCACATCGGCACGGCTGCGGACGAGCGCGGGTTTCAAATCCGTCTCCAGCGCCAATGTCACTTCCGCAGTCCGGCTCATGACGAGATGCGTCTCGACCGGCAGCGGGCGGAGCAGCTCAAGGAGCCGCGCCCCGTAGATCGCGCCGGAGGCACCGCTGATCCCGACGATCAGGCGAGGGCGCTCGGAGCCTTGAGCCATTTTGTCCTCGATGAATTTAACCGTTCCGTCATATCTCCGTCCGAGGGTCGAGGACCCTATAGCCCGGGAGCGCGACTGGCGTTACCATCGGCGGGCTTCATCGTCTAGCAGGAGGAATGTGCATGTCGCTGCAGGATCACATCGAGACGCTGAAGGAAAAGCATGCCGCGCTCGAACGGGCCCTCGATGAGGAAAACAAGCGGCCGCTTCCCAACCAGGACGCGGTCCACGATCTGAAGCGTCAAAAACTGCGCATTAAGGACGAAATCTACCAGCTGGAGAGGCACTGACCGCCGCTTCTGCGAATCCAGCATTTAAAAGCCGGGGAGCCCGTCTCACCCGGCTTTTTTGTGGCCAAAGCCGTCTTTTGAGGCCATATTCCGCCAAATATCAACCATATCTCGACCGTATTTTTCGCTTGACGCGACTTTATGAACCTCATTAAGGTTAAGCGTTAAGCTTAATCGGCTTCGGCCAATAAATCCCAGAGGGAGGAAATGCGAGAGATCCCCGGACGTTCGTCCGTCCGTCGGCGTGTGCGCCGGTCCATTCGCGCCCCGCCCGCGGACTGAAAAACCTCAACCGTCCCGTTTCAAACGTAAAGCCCCTTTGTGTTGAGCAATGGGGATGGGAGGGAGTCTAGATGAAACTCAAACTCTTATGTGCCGTCACGGCAGTATGCATATTGCCGCTTTTGGCGGCGCCAAACATCGCCGCGGCACAGACTGTATCGAATCCGTCGGCCGCGCCCGACTGTATGAACAACACCGCCTTCTATAATCCAACTTTGCCGCCGTCTATCAATCTGCCCCCCGGGTTCACGGCATCTGTATTCGCGAAGAACCTTAATATGCCGACCGGCATCGCCTTTCTCGGGAACTCGAGCAGCTTCGAGGTTTTCGTGCTCGAATCGGGTCACGGGCTGCCAAGTGTGTGCAACGACGAAATGGCGTGGCCAGGTGGCCCGTTCGATATAAAGAATCCCTTCACGCCGGACATTCTGGTGTTTAACAGGAACGGCACTTTGATCCGCGGCCCTCTCGGTAAGCCTACATCCGCTGGAGGAGGGTTCCAGCCATCGGGGCCGGCGATCGACATCGCATTCGTCAACGGATTATCCGGAGGGCGACTCTTCGCGACCGATTCCAACCAGTCGACACATCAGCACAACGGCCAAAACAACAGCTCGCGCATCGTGGTCGTGAATCCAATGACCGGGCAGGTCACGCCGTTCATCACCAATCTGCCAACGGGTGACCACCCGACCGAGCAGCTCGCATTCAGAGGAGACGGGTGGATCTACTGGTCCCAGGGATCGACGACCAACAGCGGGGTGGTGGGTCTAGACAATGGCGGCGGCCAGAACCAGTCCGATATACCGTGTCAGGACATAACGCTGAGCCAGAATGTCTTCATCTCGAGCTTTGGTCCCCCCGAGGTAGCCACCAGCGGCTATTCCCCCTTCGGCGTGCAGCAACCTGGAGCCACGATAAAGGCCTTCTTCAACTCATTCACGGGTCAGGTTCGCCAGGGAGTCTGCGACGGCGCTATCTTGCGAGCGCAGCTGAGCAATGCCAACAACATCCAGGCCTTCTCCTGGGGATATCGAAACCCATACGCGATCCGCTTCCCGCCGGTTGGTCATCCACTGTACGGGGGAATCCTTGCCGGGATGGACGGCGCCGACGAGCGCGGCAATCGGCCCTCGAACAACGCTCCGGAAGAGATCCACCTCGGCCGCCAGAACCCCGATGGTTCTCCCGATTATCACGGCTGGCCTGATCGCTATGGCGGCCTCGCGACGAACCAACGGGTGTACAACCCCCAGGGCGGCGCTAACGATGATGTGTGCCCCGCCCCGTTCGATCCGGCCACTTGCCTTGCGAACCTCATAAAGGCGAAAGCCATTCCGATCCAGGATGTGCTCGCAGGCCCACCGCAACAGATCACCGGGCCCCTGGCTCTTGAGGCGGCGGATTCGTCGTTCACGGGCATCGACTTCGTGCCCGACGCCTTCGTCGCCGATCCAGTTCGGCCAGGCGCTGCGCTCTACAGCCTCGAGGGGGATTTCGGTTTTTCTCCGCCGAATTCCGACAATCCGGACACCGAAGTCGGCCATGAGATCAAGCTGATCAACTTCAATCAGCTGCCCGGCTCACCGCTCGCGCTGCGGATACAGAACTTTGCGCGCAACAGCACCAACGACCAGGCGTTCGTCACCAACATCAATGGGTTCAACCGCCCCACCAATATCCGGTTCGGACCCGACGGGTGCGCTTACGTCGTCGATTACGGCGCAGTGCGAGACCTCAGTGCGGACTCGCATTTTGTCGGCTCCGCCAATGGTCCGCTAGTCCAGATCCCCGGCACGGGGGCGATTTGGAAGATCTGTCCGATGTAGTGGCTCGGGCGATCGGTCAGGGGCGGCTGCGGCCGCCCCTTTCTTTGCCTGCCTCTCAGGTGTTAGCGGCCCGCATCAACGTGATCCAGACACTTCGAACAAGCTAAGGATGCGCCGGAACTCGGTAGACGACAGGTGAAAGCCCGGGCCCGTTGCAGGGGCGGTACCACCGTGGCCGTGAGCGGCACGTTGGGACGCGAGTTCCATCGTCAGCGTCACGAAGGTAATCAAAACGGCGGCGA
>JAFASL010000089.1 GCA_019244535.1 Alphaproteobacteria bacterium | reverse complement strand
CGAGATAATCTTGAAACCGCCGCTGTTTCCGTCCGCTCTTGCGTCACCGGCAACCCGGCCAGCAGCATGGCTGCCGCAAAACCAAAGCGAACGGCACGCCGCGATCGCCATCCGCTTGGATTCGCCATTGTTCCCCCGAGCATACGCGGTACAGACGCATCGCGCATGGAGCCCGAGCAGCAACCTTTGCGCCTGGCGGCGCCGGACTGTCGAAGTCCGTAGGAGTTACCACGCTGCACTCGCGGCGGGTTTGAAACAAATTATATTCGTGTTGCCGCCCAACGGTTTTGGTTGAGATCGCATGGCATGCCGGGATGTGGAGGCTCGCCGGCGAGTATCCCCATGAATTTCTCTGGCTGCAATGCCTCCCCTAAACCGGGAAGCCCGGCGCGGTTCTATTTCTTGTTTCCATCCAGCTTGTGCGCGGGCGCAGAAGGGGTGGCTCGTTTTCTTCGCGGCGCCTCGGTCAAAGACGACGGTCCGATTCCTTGGGGAGACTTGGCGTGTGCTCAGTTATGCAAGTATGATCTGAAATGGGTCGGGGAACCGAGGGACCGGACTATGGAGCGCCCGTTCTTGCCAAGTCTGCGCCAGGTTCGCACTTTCGCAGCCGTGGCGCGATTTGAGAGCATCTCGCGGGCTTCGGCCCAGCTGCACCTTTCGCAGTCCGCGGCGAGCCAGGCAATTGCGACGCTCGAGGCGAAGCTGGAAGTCCCGCTGTTCGTCAGGCGGGGCAAAGGCACCTACCTCAGCGAATACGGAAGGATCTTCGAGAAACGGACGCTCCGATTTTTCGAGGCGCTCGAGGGCGCCGTCCATGAGCTAGCTCATGAGGCGGGTCCGGTTGACAGGACGTCAGCCACCGCAGCGTCCCATCGCATTACAAATGCGCAACTGCGTGCGCTGATCGCGATTTATGAGGCGGGCTCCTTCACACAGGCGGCACGTCGGCTCGGGATCTCGCTGGCGTCCGTGCAGCGGTCGGCGCGGTCGCTCGAAGCCGAGTTGCGACAGAAGATATTTCACAATACGGCCGTGGGCGTGACGACAAACGAAAGGGGCGCGCGGTTCGCCGAGCGCCTTCTGCGCGCGACTCGAGAGCTTGAAGGAGGGATCGAAGAGGTCAATGCCAAAAGAGGTGCCATTCGCGGGCGCATACTTGTTGGCGCCTTGATGATGGCCGGCAATTATTTATTAGCGTCGACGCTGAGCAAATTCATTTCGGTGTACAAAGCGGCAAACATTACAGTCATCAATGGGCCATACGATGTCTTGCTGGGAAAGCTCCGCGCGGGCTCGCTTGATTTCCTCGTCGGTTTGCTAAAAAATCCCGCCCCCGCCGACGATGTTATCGAAGAAGAATTGGCGCCGGATCCGTATAAGATCGCCGTTCGCGTGGGCCACCGTCTGTCCAACAAGAGAGAAATTACTCGGGGCGATCTCGTCGGTCTTGATTGGATCTTGGCGCCCTCTTTGGCATGTGCATCGCGGCGGATGGCCTTCGAAAACACCTTCCATGGGCTGGGCAGGCCACACACCGACGTCGAAATCCATTCGCTACCGGCGATCGCTTCTATACTTGCCCACGGCGACCGCGCGGCGATCCTGACGCAATCGGAACTTGAGGTCGCCTGCCAGCAGGGAAAGCGTTTGAAGGCGCTGAACTTTGGTCCCATCGAACCAAGTAGCGCAATCGGCGTCACTACTCGCAAGGATTGGCATCCGACCTATTTACAGAGGATGTTCCTCGAGTTTCTGCGCGGGCAGACAATTCGACAGCCCGTCATGAAACGGATTTCGAGTCCAATATGGTCGCCTCCCTCGGCAGTCCCTGTGCGGCGGAAGCGATCGGCGTAAACGACCAAACAGCCGTTTCTCGTGGAGCCGCAGTCGTGTTGCTCTCTTACTGGATCGTGCATCTTTAATCCCGCCGTGTAGTCGATAGCCGCTTCAGCACCGAGCGCACGATGGCGGCCGGGCCCTGGCGCACGACCTGAAAGGAGATCGCGTGAGCTGAGCATCCGGGCAGTCTGCTATTTCGGTTTGTGGGTCAGAAGATTGCCTCTGACCGGTTATGAACGTCTGGCTTCTTGTACGGATTGCATACTACTTCCCTCGCCAGGGACGGCGAGGTTGGTTATCGACCACCCAAGCCGTCTTGCCGCGGTTGGGACCGTACGGGCAAGACTGATATTGCACCGGAATTTGACCATCCCTCGTGCTTACCGGGGCCGCACGCTTTTCTTACGCCCGCCGGAGGGGGCGGCGATACCGTAGGCGCTGCATCGGGCAGCGGCGGAGCGAGGTGAGGCGTGGCTGTCGGAAAAATTTACATGGTTTGCATCGCAAATCAACCACAGCGGTCGCAAGCCAGATTGACTGGAAGCGTCAGCAGAACGCATGCTGCGCGAAGATCGATGCAGGATGATCTCCATATAATTTAATTGGTTACGTGTTCTGGCCGTTGCCGCATCCGCTTGGTTTCGACGATTGCTGGCAAGCGGCAACGGGCTCCGAGCATAACGCAGTGGCGGGACGAGGCGAGGCGTAGCTGTCGGAAAAATTTACATGTCTTGCGTTCTAAATCAACCACTGCGGTCGCGACCCGCATTGACTGGAACCGTCAAGAGAACCCCGAGCGCGCGAAAATCGCTATCGAATAATTTCTATAGTTCAACATGTTAAGGGTTATGGCCGTCACCCCATCTGCTTGGTTCGACGATGCTGGCAAGCGCCGAGGATTGCCAAAATTAACCCTCGAGGGTGTCGGAAGTCCTTACAGGTTAATCATCGTGCAGCTGCGGATGCAAAGAAAACCAACGGTTTGGTTTAGTACTACGGCATGATATTTGCTTAATCAGAAAGAGTTGCGTGTGACCAGGAGTCTCGACATGAAGCGCAACCTGCTGACCGCTATAGCGCTGGGCTCAGGCGCAGTCCTCTGCGCATCTGGGGCGTCCACGGGAGCCACCATATCGATCGGGGATTGCTTGGGTGCCAGTTGCGCCCCGACGACCATTGCTACAGGCAGTGGATCGGTGTCGATCGCCGGCGCTCCGCTTGGAGCAACCTGGAGCATTACAGCAAGTGCAACTGGGAGCCCGCCACTCGCGGCAACTTCACTGGACTCCAACACCATCACTGTCCAGGCCGCCGGCGGCGGCACTGCAAAAGTCGCTGTAACCCAGCAGGGTAATAACTCCCCGTTCGGCGCCTATCCCTATCTCAGCTCGATGAGCGTCAACCCGGGCACCAGCTCACCCGCGGGCTTTACTGTCGTCGAAACCACACTGAACGACCCGGCTAACGGGCTATATACGCAGGCGGCCGCGGACATCTTGTCAACCGACACGTTCACTGTGCTCCGGGCGGATGGTCCGTTCAGCAATACAGGCTTAGTTGACGGCCCCGCTCCGTTCTCGGTGACGTCTCTATATACAATCACCGCGCCGGCCGGCTGCACCGCGGCCGCTCCGTGCAGCTTCAATCTCACGATCAATTTGAGCAGCACGGTTCCCGAGCCGGCGTCCCTGACCATTCTCGGATCGGCGCTCATCGGGCTAGCTTGGCTGAGCCGTCGTCACAAGCCCACGTAAAGCGATACCTCCGCCCGGAGGGCCGAGCGTGCAGATCGCGCGAGCCGAGCATCAAAGGGGCCTCGCCGCGCTCGGCTTCGTCAGATCGAATGAGGACCGTTCATTTATTCGGCGGTACCGTGCCGCGGGCATCCGACAACCGCTTCAGCACCGAGCGCACGATGCCGGCTGGAGCCTGATCCGGCAGCGCAAAGCATGAACTGACATTGATCTCGCACAAAACGTAGCGCATCATTCCGCTGCGCCGCGGGCGCCCCGGTGCCACTGGGCGTAGCGCCGGTGCGCGGCGCCGCTGACCTCCGCGGCACGATGGCGGCGACGAGCGGCGCGATTACACCGCGAGATGCGACCGAGTTGGCGCGCGTCGTCGAAATCTACGTCCGGGCCGTCGAGACGAGCGATTTCGAACGGCGGCTGTGAGAGCTGGAAGAAGCTCAAAAGGCCCGCGCTGCGGCGCGGTAGCTGTCGAAGATGAGGCGCACGGCGCCGGCGCATTCGCTCGCCGGTATCGGCGGAGGATCGCCGCGTCCGCAGGCTTCCAGCGCCTCGCGGATCGCCCTGGGGTAGCCGGCCTGCCACCCTTCGGG
>JAFASL010000061.1 GCA_019244535.1 Alphaproteobacteria bacterium | reverse complement strand
TGGTTCGAGGAGCCGGTCTCGCCGGACGATCACGCCGGGCAGGCGGAGGTACGCCGCTCGACGACAATCCCCATCGCTTCGGGTGAGCGGGAGTTCACGCGGTTCGACTTCCAGGACCTGCTTGAGCGCCGCGCGCTCGATATCGCGCAGCCTGATGTTGCCCGCGCAGGCGGCATGACGGAAATTCGGCGCATTGCGGCACTCACCTCGGCGCATGGCGTGCGCCTCGCGCCGCACGCCTGGGGCAGCGGAGTGCTGTTCGCGGCAAGCATCCACGTAGCGATGGCGGCCCCGAATTGCCACATTCTCGAGGTAACGCAGGGCTATATGCCGATGATGTGGGAGCTGTTCAACGAGCCGTTCGACATTCGCCCGGATGGTATGGTGTATGCCCCGGATCGGCCCGGCCTCGGCTTTACATTGCGAGCGGATGCTCTGGAGCGGTTTCGGTATGTTGACGGGCCGGAATTTCAATTTTAGCGCCTGGTGTGACGGAAGCGGCGCCTGCGCCTGAAATCGCGCAGGATCTCCCGCGCCGCGTTGTGGCCGGGCACACCCGTCACACCGCCTCCCGGATGCGCGCCCGAACCACACAAATAGAGACCCGCGATCGGGCTCCGATAATCCGCGTAGCCCAGCATCGGCCTTGCCGAGAAGAGCTGCCTCAGATCGAGCGCGCCGTGGAATATGTCGCCGCCGATAAGGCCAAACGTCCGTTCCAGGTCGAGTGGCGAAAGTACCTGGCGCGCCAACACCGATCGGCGAAAGTTCGGCGCATAGCGATCCACCGTCGCAATCATCACATCGGCCATGGCTTCACGGTGATCGTCCCAGGAAGACCCGTCGGGCAGTTGCGGCGCGACGTGCTGGCAGAACAAGCTCGCTACGTGCTGTCCGCGCGGCGCCAACGTTTCGTCCAACGTCGAGGGGATGACCAACTCCACAATTGGGCGGCGCGACCATCCGGTGGAACGCGCGTCGAAATACGCCTGCTCCATGTAGCCGAGACTTGGGGCGATAATGATGCCCGAGGCATGATGCTCGGCCACCGCCCGTCCAGGCAAGGCCGTGAAGTCCGGCAATTCGGCAAGTGCGACGTTCATGCGGAACGTGCCTGAGGCACAACGCCAGTGCTCCATGCGCTGCCGAAAACCCGCTGGTAAGGCAGTTGCGTCGACAAGCTCGAGGTAGAGTAGCTTCGGGTTCACGCCCGCGACGACGGCTTTGGCGCGGATTATTTCGCCCTTCTCGGTCTCGATGCCGACTGTGCTGCCATTCTCAACCAGTACTCTGCGTACCAGGGTGGATACTCTGATCTCGGCACCATGCTTGGTGGCAGCCTTAGCCATAGCCTGGGTGATGGCACCCATGCCGCCGATCGCGTGACCCCAGACGCCTTTTTTGCCGTTCACTTCGCCGAAGTTGTGGTGCAGCAGCACATAGGCGGAACCCGGCGTGTACGGGCTCGCATAATTGCCAACGATGCTGTCAAAACCGAAGGCTGCCTTGATGGGGTCGCTCTCGAACCAACCGTCGAGAAAATCACCCGCAGAGGCGGTGAAGAGATCAAGCAGGTCCCGCTGCAGATCGAGCCCCAGCGCGCGAATTCGCTTGCCCAGGCGGCCAACCTTGAACAATTCGGCGATGGCCGCGAACGGCGCCCCCTCGATAACGTTCGGCGGCGTCTCGAGTATGGCTGCCCGCAACACGTCGGCGACTGCCCCGAGGCGTCTGTGATAATCGTCCAGCCGATCCGCGTCCCGCACCGAGAATTTCGCGACCTCTCCCTTCGTCTGGCTGCCGCCAACCTTCAGAAAGCGCCCGTCATCGAGCGGCAGGAAGTTTGCGATGGGGCGCTCGACGATACGCAATCCCTGGGCATAAAGATCGAGGTCGCGTATGACCTTCGGATTCAACAGCGACACGGTGTACGCGGCGATGGAATTGGCGAAGCCCGGACTGAACTCCTCCGTAACCGCGGCGCCGCCGACCACGGAACGTTGCTCGAGCACGATGACCTTCAGACCCGCCATCGCCAGATAGGCGGAGCAGACCAGGCCATTGTGCCCGCCGCCTATGATGACAACGTCGTACATCATTCACCTGGGCTCGGGTGA
>JAFASL010000334.1 GCA_019244535.1 Alphaproteobacteria bacterium | reverse complement strand
CATCTGCGGTATCGCACAGCCGGCGCGAAAGACTTCCGCCGAGCGGAGCCCCAGAGAAACATTCACCCCCCGGTGCACCAGAACAGTCATCAATCTGTTTTGGCCGTAGCACCTTTTCGCCGCAGCATCGTTTAGCTATCGGAGAATTCAGGTGCAAGCCTGGATATTACTAAGTCAAGCGCCTGGCCCTTCCAGCACAATCTCGATCCGCCGGTTCTGAGCCCGGCCTTCCGGCGTGTCGTTCGGCGCGACGGGATGCGTCTCGCCAAACCCCTTGGCCGACAAAATGTTCCGATTGATACCCTGCGTCTCGAGAAATGCGACGATGGTCGCGGCCCGGCGCGAAGACAGATCGAGATTGTTGGCAATTCCGGCGCGCTGCAATGCAGGACCGACCGGCAGATCGTCAGTAAAGCCGTAGACCACCACTTTGACGTTCTGCACGGCACTCAATTGGGGGGCGAACTGCCTCAAGGCCGCCCGACCGGAGGCGCTCAGTTGATAACCTCCCTCGGGGAACAATAGGTCGCCGGCGATGACCCATCTGTTCTCGGCCTGCGTCTTGGCGATTTCTGCCTGCCGGGCAGCCGCCTCCGCCCGCGCCTGCTCCAATTGGACGGCTTGCTCCTCATAAGCCGATTGGGGCACGCAAGCCGCCACGGCTAGCGCGGCAAATGCCGCCGCGCGCGGAACGACACGGAGCATCGGCGAGCCCCTTCCCCGGCTCACATCGTCGCGGCGCCGGGACCCTGCACCGTGATTTCGATACGACGATTGGCCGCGCGGCCCTGCGGAGTGTCGTTCGAAGCGACGGGGTGCGTATCGCCGAACCCCTTCGCGGAAACGATATTGGGGTTGATCCCCTGCGAGACGAGGAAGTTCGCGACGGTAGCGGCGCGGCGTGTTGACAAGACGAGATTATCCGGGATCCCCTGGCGCTGCAGCTCGGGACCTACCGGCGTGTTGTCAGTGTAGCCGTATACGACGATCTTGGCATTCTGCAGCCCCCTCAGTCGAGGGACTACGTTGTTGGTAAGCTCGGCCTGGCCGGCCGGGCTGAGCTGAAAGCCGCCCGACGGGAACAGCAGATCGCCAGCCTCGACGAACTTCTGCTCCGCCTGAGATTGCGCGAGCTGCGCCTTCAATTGGTTGTTCTCCGCCACGACCGCATCGTATTGCTGTTGCGGCACACACCCCGTCAACAGGAATACAGTGAACGGGAAGGCAAATGCCGCTCCAACCGCTTTTCTGTTCATCGCAAATCTCCTCTTTTACAGCTCGTCCGTCCGATGGGTCCGGCCGGGAGATGCGCTATCGAGCCAGACTTATATAAACTCAGATTCAGCGTGGTTAAAGCGAAAGTTGTTCCAATGCGGTCGTTAAAAGCGTTAGGGTTTTATAACGGCAAGCCCGGAAGCGTATGAACCGTCCTTTGCTTGTCGTTGACGGCGACTCGTTTGCGCACCGCTCGTATCACGCTCTGCCGAAATCGATCCGGCGGAGCGGCAACAAAGGGGGCGGTGCGATCGTCGGCTTTGCCAATTTTCTGTTGCGACTCTACGCGCAGGAGCAGCCGCGCGCCGTCCTCGTGGGCTGGGACACGCTCGATGCGCCGACCTACCGCCACCGGGCGCTCCCAGGTTATCAGGGCGGGCGCAACTTTGATGCCGAGCTGCTCGATCAGCTCGAGGTACTGCCGCAATTCGTAACTGCCTGCGGCTTTGCCGCCGCCAAGGCGCCCGGATACGAGGCAGACGATTTCCTCGCCGCTGCGGTCACACAGGAGCAACTCCGAGGCGGCAGCGCGGTCGTCGCAAGCGGCGACCGCGACGCCTTCCAGCTTGCTTCCGACAGGACCGTGATCCTGCAGCCGGTGCGCGCCGGCGAGATGGCCCGGATCGGCCCCGCGGAAGTGCGCGAACGCTATGGGGTCGAGCCGAAACAGGTGCCGGATTTTATCGCCCTGCGCGGCGATTCTTCGGACAAGATCCCCGGCGCGCCCGGGGTCGGCCCCAAAAGCGCCGCCAGTCTGCTGCGGCGTTACGGCTCGCTCGAAACCGCATTGGCCCAAGGCAAGTTCCCGGCGCAGGCGGACCAGCTGCGGCTCTACCGCTCGATCGCGACAATGGACGCCGCCGCCCCCCTTCCCGCCCTCCCCGACCAGACCCCGAGCTGGGGCGAAGCCGCGGCCCTGGCGCGCGAGTGGCAATTGAACCGCCTCGCGGACCGCCTTACAGAGCTCTCGGCGGCCACCGCTTAAAACTCGCCGCTGCGGTAGGCCTCGTCGAGCCGCTTGAAGTCCTCGGGCGAGGGCTCGTCCCACACGTCGCCGCGGCGGCGCAAAGCGCCGGTGAAATCGGGCGGGCGCTTTTCATTGAACGCGCGGCGGCCCTCCTCGCCGTCGGCCGTGCTCTGGATCAGCAGCGAATTGATCAGGTTCTGGACGTGCCAGGCCTGGTCGGTCGGCAGGTCGCCGAAGCGGACGACAAACTCCTTCATCATGCGGACGGCGACCGGCGGCAGGGTTACGATATGGCGGGCGATCTTTTCCGCCCGCTCCATCAGCTGCGCGTGCGGCACCACCTCGTTGACGAGGCCGACCCGCAGCGCCTCCTCGGCATCGAAGGGCTCGTCAGTCAACAGCATCTTCATCGCGTCGACATAGCGCAGCTG
>JAFASL010000850.1 GCA_019244535.1 Alphaproteobacteria bacterium | reverse complement strand
GTAAATTTCACATCGAACTGCAACTCGTCGAACACCTTGTCGTAGGCGGCGGCTACGGCGCTCTTGCCAACCGCGGACTGGCTGTAGGGCGGCATGAAAACGCCGTCCTCGGTGTAGAGCGGCAATACCGCCGCCGTCTTGCCGCCGTTCAAAGCGGCGTTGTAGGCCGCCATCGTCTCCCGGATCCCGGCCTCGTCCCGGGGAATTGTCGCTTGCGTCATGGCACAGGCACTTCCTTTTGCGGCTTGGCTCGGCACCGGGGCCAGCATCACCAACCACGTGAGGATCAAAGCGCGCTTCAGGCGGTGACGGGCTGTCATGTCAAGCTCCGACCTTTGGACCAGTGCGGCGATGCTAGCGCCTCACTTCACTGCCGATTAGTCGGCAAATCAGGAAATGACATTTCCGAATCTGGAACGCTGGCGGGTTTTGGCCGGGGATATAATCTTCGCCGGAGCCCGTAGATCCCGTGCTGCATTTCGCACAGGAGGCACTGATTCCAGACCTCAACGCGCTGGTCGTATTCGCCAAGGTCGTCGAGGCGAACAGTTTTTCCGAGGCGGCGCGGCGACTGCAAATGCCGATCTCGACGGTGAGCCGCCGGATTGCCGAACTCGAAGACGAACTGAGCGTGCGCCTGTTGGATCGCTCGACCCGCAATCTGCGCCTGACCGAACTCGGGGCAGAGGTATTGGAGCAGGCGATCCGCAGTGCGGAACTGAGCGAGGCGGTCGACAATATCATCTCGAACCGACTGTCGAAGGTTTGCGGGACGCTGCGCCTATCCGCGCCCCCCACGATTTCCGATACCTTGCTGACGCCGATCGTCACCGCCTTTCAGGCGTCTTACCCCGACGTGCGGGTCCAGATCTTTGTTACCGACCGGCACGTCGATCACATCGCGGAGGGGATCGATCTAGCCTTCCGGCTCGGTGCACTTCGGGATTCGTCACTGGTCGCACGCAAGGTCCTGGCCTATCGCCGTCAATTGGTCGCCAGCCCGGCCTATCTGCAGAGCTGCCGGCCGCCGGAAGCACCCAAGGACCTGCTCGATCATCCGCTGCTCGCGTTCTGGCGCCGCGAGCCAGAGGCAAGTTGGAGCTTCGTGCACAAAGACGGGACGGCCAAGGAAACCATCACCTTTCACCCATACCTCGCCATGAATGATTTCGCCGGTCTCGCTCCCGCATTGCTTGCAGGCCGCGGAATCGGTGAATTGCCGCCGGTGGTCCAACCGGAACTTCTCCGCACGGGCCGCCTCGTCGAGGTGATGCTCGACTGGCGATTCCTGCCATTCGATCTGTCTCTAGTACATCTCGGAAATCGACACCTCTCGAAGCCGTGCCGGCTATTCAAAGAGTTCGCGACACAAATGGCGCAAGCGCTGTTTCCCGATCTGCCCGGCTGACGCGATGAATACCGTGTCTAGACGCGGGCTGATCTGCATTGGTCGAGGCGCTCCGCTACGTACACCGGGGCCCGCTCATGGGGCCCAACCGGCGCCGGGACCTTTATTTCCCGCAGGTGCTGCGTGATGCGCGGCGGATTGGCGAGTACTACCCGGGCCTTTTGCCGACCAGCCCTATATCACCAATTACCGGATCTATGACGACCGCGTCGGCGAGACCACCCGTTTTACGTACCGTCCCGACCACAAGTGGTACTGGTTCCCGCAGCAGAAGCCGACCGAGGTCTCGATGCTCAAATGCTATGACTCGGTGACCGACGGTTCCGTGTCGCGCTGGTCGTTCCATACCGCCTGCATCGACCCGACCCCGCCCAGGAATGCGCGATGCCGGAAAAACATCGTGGTCCGCTCCTTTGTCTTCTTCTAGGGAAGACGGGAAGAGACAGCGGGCAGAGGAACCCGACATCGGCGTCGCGATACGTGAGGGCCGGATGACCGATTAAGGCGCCAAGTCGCCGGCGAAGGGCTCCGTGGATCTCCTCTTCCGGGGTTACCTGAACGGGCTGCTCATATCCAGGTAGGGGCGTGGGCAGCCGTCGCGGTGTTCCCACCTGCTTCTTCCCTGCAATAGCAGGTGGGAGGTTGGCAAGCGGCTCCCGATCGGATTAGGTTAATAAAAGATTAATCGGTTAACGGGGGGAGCCATGCGGCGCGGACGGCGAATTTTCTTGTCGGCGGCAATCGGCGGAATGCTTGCGGCAGCAGGAGCGGCTCGCGCGGCGGATCCCGAAATTGACAAGCTGCTGCAGAGCCCGGTCGGCAAGGATTGGGTCACCAATGGCGGCAACCTGACCAATCAGCGCTACTCGGCGCTGAAGCAGATCGACACCGGCAACGTCAAGCAGCTCAAGGGAGCCTGGATCGCCCATCTCAAAGGCTCAGGGCTTGGCGGCAAGTATTCGCTGGAGGCCACGCCGCTCGTTAAAGACGGCATCATGTACATGGTCACCGGCAACGATGACGTGTTCGCGCTCAATGCCAAAACCGGCGAGATCCTGTGGGAGCGCTGGTCAGGGATCGATCAGAAACTGACGAGCGTGTGCTGCGGCTGGGACAATCGCGGACTGGCGATCGGCGAGGGCATGGTGTTTTTGGGCCAGCTCGACGCCAATGTCGTCGCGCTCGATATGAAGACCGGCAAGGAGCTGTGGAAAACCGCGATCGAGGACTGGCACGACGGGTACGGGATCACCAGCGCGCCGCTCTATTATGAGGGTATCGTCTACAGCGGCATCACCGGCGGGGAATTTGGCGTGCGTGGCCGCCTGACCGCGCTCGACGCGAAGACCGGCAAGATCCTATGGCGCTTTCATACCTTGCCGGGGCCGGGGGAGGTCGGCGGGGATACCTGGCCTGCCGGCAGCGATCAGTACTCCCATGGAGGCGCCGCGATCTGGAACACGCCGGCGCTCGATCCGCAACTTGGGCTCGTCTACTTCGCGGTCGGCAATTGCGGTCCGGATTATGACGGCGCCGCGCGCGCAGGCGATAATTTGTTCTGCACCTCGGTCGTCGCGTTGAACGCCAAGACGGGTGAGCACGTCTGGCACTTCCAAGAGGTGCATCACGACATCTGGGACTATGACGCCGCAAGCCCGGTAGTCCTCTTCGATACGACGATCAATGGCCAGCCGCGCAAGGGCATCGCGCAGGCCGGACGGACCGGCTGGGTCTACATCCTCGACCGCACGAACGGCAAGCCGCTGATCGGCATAGAGGAGCGGCCGGTGCCGCAAGAGCCGCTGCAGCATACGGCGAAAACACAGCCGTTCCCGATCGGCGACGCAACCGTGCCACAATGTGCGCAACCGATCGACGGCTATGAAAAGGCCGGCTGCATCTTCGAGGCCTTCTGGGAAGAGCCAGTTCTGATTCAACCCTCCGGGGTCGGCGGCACCAATTGGGCACCCATGTCATACAACCCGGAGACCGGCAGCTTCTATGTGCCGGGAACGATCCGCACCAGCGCGTTCGTGCGCTACGACACAAAATACATGAAGGGCCAGCGCTATGACGGCGGCACGCAGGCGGCGCCGATCGGCTCGGAGATGAGCGGCAGCTTTACCGCGCTCGGCGGCAACACCAACAAGATCGTCTGGCAGTACAAGGCGCCCTACCGGATCGGCCAAGGCTCGGGCTCGACGACAACGGCCGGCGGTCTTGTCTTTCATGGCGAGCCGGACGGCAATTTTATCGCATTCGACGCCAAGACCGGCGAAGAGCTGTGGCGCTTCCAGACCGGCTATGGGGCCGATGCCGGTCCAATGGTCTATGAGGTGGACGGCGAGGAGTATGTCGCGATCCCCACCGGCGGCAACCAGTCGATGCTGAGCGCCAATGGCGATGCGGTCTGGGCCTTCTCATTGAAAGGGCAGTTGGGTCCGCAATTGGGCCCGCCCCCGCCGCAGAAGGTCGCTGGACCGGCCGGCCCGCTCCGGGATGACATCAGCGAAATCAAGATTGGGGGGAATAATATGGAATACGTCTATTCCCCCGGTCGCACCAAGATCAAGGCCGGCACTACACTGACCTTCACGAATGCCGGTGACACGCCGCATACGGCAACCTCCTTTGCGAGCGGCAAAGTCGGCGCCTGGGATACGGGACCGCTGAGCCCGGGCGAGTCGAAGAAAATCACGTTCGACAAGCCGGGCAGTTACTTCTACATCTGCACCCCGCACCCGTGGATGTATGGTCAGATCGTCGTCGAGTGACTTGCTGCGCGGCGCAACATGATCGTCGCCCCCGCGAAAACGGGGGCCCAGGGCCTGTCGCTGGCTTGAACAGCGGGGCGACAGTCGTTGTCTGTAGCCCTGGGTTCCGGCTTTCGCGGGAACCACGGGGTAAACAATCCAAATCAGGGGGAATGCCATGCGGCGCCATATAGGGCGATTGATACCGTCAGGTCTGATCATCGGTTTGCTGGTTGCCGGAGCCAGCCGGGTCTGGGCGGCCGATCCGGAGATCGATCGGTTGCTGCAGAGCCCGGTCGGCAAGGATTGGGTCACCAATGGCGGCAATCTCACCAATCAGCGCTATTCGACGCTGAAGCAAATCGACACCAGCAACGTCAAGCAGCTGAAAGGCGCCTGGATGACCCGGCTCAAGGGCTCCGGGTTCGGTGGCAAGTATTCGGCCGAAGCGACCCCGCTCGTCAGGGACGGGATCATGTACGTCGTCACCGGTAACGACGACGTGTTCGCGCTCAATGCGAAGACCGGTGACATGTTCTGGGAGCGCTGGTCGGGAATCGACCAGAAGATCTCGACGGTTTGCTGCGGTTGGCTCAACCGCGGCCTCGCCATGGGAGAAGGGCTGCTGTTTCTGGGGCAACTCGATGCCAATGTCGTCGCGGTCGATGCCAAGACCGGCAAGGAGGTGTGGAAAACGCCGATCGAGGATTGGCGCAACGGCTATGGCGTCACCAGCGCCCCGCTCTACTACGACGGCATTGTCTATAGCGGCAATACCGGCGGGGAATTCGGTGTGCGCAGCCGGCTGACGGCGCTCGACGCGAAGACCGGC
>JAFASL010000832.1 GCA_019244535.1 Alphaproteobacteria bacterium | reverse complement strand
CTGACAGCCGGGCGTCGAACTCGTCGCAAATGCTCTCGGCCGCAATAACACTGATCGCGTTTGGCCGCAGGTAATGGTTGGCGGCGCTGCGCAGCGCATCCGGCGCCACCGGGCGGTTGAGATCGAGATGCGCGATCTGCGCCAGGGCATGAACCCCCGCGTCGGTGCGTCCCGCCCCGTGGACGGTAACCCCCTCGCCGCAGAATTGCGCGATGGCGGTTTCGAGCGCCTCCTGAACGGAGAGGCCATTGGCCTGTCGCTGCCAGCCGACGAGCCCGCTGCCATCGTATTCGATGGTCAGCTTGTAGCGGGGCACGGCAGTCTTGTCCCGGGTGGGATCGGAAATCCGCGGAGGAAGGCCGGAGCATCGAGCACCGCGCGCCCAGGCCGCTGCAGCCGAAGGAGGCGCAGCACGCCCTCGCCGCAAGCCACCGTCAACCGGTCGTCGAGCACGGTCCCCGGGATACCCCCGGCTGGACCGGGCAGATCGACGGCTGCGAGCACCCGGATGCGCTCGCCTGCGATCTCGAAAAAGGCCCCCGGCCAGGGATCAAACGCTCGCACCCGCCGCTCCAAATCGGGTGACGGCTCGCGCCAATCGAGCCGGCCCTCCTGACGGGCGATTTTCGGCGCGTAAGTTACGCCCTCTTCCGGCTGCGGTATCGCGACGAGCTGGCCTTCGGCGAGTTCGTCGAGCGCGGCGAGCATCAGCCGCCCGCCGAGGATTGCCAGCTCGGCCGAGAGGCCGGCGGATGTCGCGTCGGGCGCAATAGGCACGGTTTCCTGCAACACGATCGGACCCGTATCGAGCCCTTCTTCCATCTTCATGATCGTAATCCCGGTTTCCTGGTCGCCGGCGAGCAGCGCGCGCTGAATCGGTGCGGCGCCGCGCCAGCGCGGCAGCAGCGACGCATGCACATTCAGACAACAGAGCCGCGGCGCGGCCACGATCGTCTTCGGCAAGATCAGGCCGTAAGCGGCAACGATCGCCGCATCGGGCGCCAACGCGGCGAAGGCGGCCTGCTCCGCCTCGCTTCGCAAAGTTACCGGACAGCGCAGCGGAAGCCCTTGCTGCGCCGCCAACGACTGAACCGCGGAGGGCTGCGGCCGGTGCCCGCGCCCCGCCGGGCGCGGCGGCTGCGTATAGACGGCAAGAATGCGATGCCCGGCGTCGAGCAGCGCACTTAGAATGGTCGCGGCGAAAGCCGGCGTACCGAAGAAAACGAGATCGAGCGACCGTCCTGGACGGATGATGTTTATCTCGGCCCCCTTTTCGGGGTCAGGCGGCAGTCGCTGGTGCCCGGCTGCGTTTGGCTTTGGCGAGCTTGCGCAGAATCATCCCGCGTTTGAGCGCGGAGATATGGTCGACAAAGAGGATGCCGTCGAGATGATCGATTTCATGCTGCAGGCACATTCCCAGCAGTCCCGAGGCCTCCATCTCGCGGATCTCGTTCTGGTAGTCCAGATAGCGCAGACGGATCGCCGCCGGGCGCGTGACCTCGGCATAGTGTTCCGGCAACGATAGGCAGCCTTCATTGCCGGTCATCAGCTCTTCCGAATGCCAAATGATTTCGGGATTGGCCAGCTTTAGCGGCTGCGGCTTCTCGCCTTCACGGGCGACGTCAAGAACAATGACTCGGCTCGACTGTCCCACTTGCGGAGCGGCGAGCCCAACGCCGATGGCCCCATACATCGTGTCGAGCATATCATCCATCAGGCGTCTGATCTTGTCGTCCACCGCAGGAACCGGTCGCGCCTTGATCTTGAGGCGGGGATCGGGAGCGGTAATGATCGGAAGCTGCGCCATAGCGAATGGTAGTTAAGCGGCGGACCGCGCAGCGTCAATACTGAGGGGCCGGCCCGGGCCCGAGGGATTCCATGAACATTTCTACGATTTCTCCCGCTGGGCGACGCAAGATCGTCTCATTGGTGAAGAGTTCGAACTCGGCGCCCTCCCGCGTGACTTGCAAAGCCGGCCGGATCGCGATCCCGCGGGCGAGGAGCCGTTCGGGAAGACTTGCCATATCCGCCCCGAAGACCCGCAACCGCGTGACATTGGTCGCTGCTGCCGGACGCCCGATTTCGCATCCGGGGTGTCGGCCTAAGGCCTCGAACAACGTTTCGGCCGCTGCGGTGGCGCGCTCGAACCGTTCGCCAAATCCGTCGAGGTAATGCAGCGCCACCGCCGCATAGGGCCAGGCTTGACGGAGGCTGCCGCCGAACATGCGCCGCTGGTGGTAGAGGTTTTCGATCAGCGCCCTCGGCCCGGCCAGCACGGCCCCGGCCCCGGCGTTGAAGTATTTGTACAGCGACACATAGACGGTGTCGAACAATGCGGCGTAACTCGCCGGCGTGATCCCCGTATAGGCCGACGCCAGGAAAATCCGCGCGCCGTCGAGGTGGAGACCGATCCGATGCTCCCGCGCAAAGGCGGCGATCCGCTGCATTTCGGCAAAGTCGAAGACCTCGCCTTGCAGTCGGCGCACCGGAGACTCGATCGAGATCACGCCGATCGGTGTCGCTACGCGAGCTTC
>JAFASL010000770.1 GCA_019244535.1 Alphaproteobacteria bacterium | reverse complement strand
TGCAGAAAATATGCCATCCGCGCCCGATGACGTCGCGCACCGCTCACCCGGAGCGACCCTTATGCGCATGAAAATTGCAAAAATGAAGATCCCGCAATCCAGGATCCCGTGAGCGATCCTCTCAGCGCCGGATCATAACGCCCC
Organism: Alphaproteobacteria bacterium; assembly: GCA_019244535.1. Taxonomy (GTDB): domain Bacteria; phylum Pseudomonadota; class Alphaproteobacteria; order ATCC43930; family CGMCC-115725; genus AP-15. The sequence goes on along the minus strand of JAFASL010000770.1, from coordinate 15,280 downwards.
GGCTTCGGCACTGCCTGATCGAATCATCGACCGAGAAAATGCGCGAGGCCCACTGTAACGAACGCTGTGCTTACGCGGCCGCGAGGCCTGAGGCGTAACGAGGCCTCGACATGCTTGATCGCGAGGTCAGCAAGGCCCGCCCAGCCCGAGTACGCTGCTGAGGAATCAGCCATGCGCGAAATTTAGGTCGCACGGTCGACCAACGCGATCATAGCGCCGATGTCCTCACCGAAAGCGGCCAGCGCGAAGGCGGCATTCGCCAGGATCTGTGGATCGTCACTGCCGCTTCCAAGACCCGCCTGGCGAAATCGGTGCCCTTCGCACGGTCCGCGCCGGATTCTCGCTCCGACCATCCGTCACAAGCCGGTAGCAGCAGAACGCGGCCCAGGCAAGGGCGGGTCCGCAGCATGGATCGCGCGCGATGGCTTGCTCCATCAGACGCAGCGCTTCAGGAGTTTGCCTTGCGGACGACCAGACCATTGCATACGCACACAGATCCAGACCATTGCATACGCACACAGATAAAGTCGTAGGCGGTGAGATCGCTGGTCGGACGGTTGGCGGAACGGGCGTCTCGGCCAGCTGCAGTGTTGGCTTGATTACACCGGCGACACTCGATGCGACTTTGTCCTGAAGCTCAAAGACATCTTCGTAGGAGCCGTCGAATTCGTAGGAGCCGTCGAAGCGGTCGGCCCAGAGATATGTGGCGGTCGCCGCGTCGATCAGCTGGGCGGTAATGCGAACCCTCTGGCCTGCTTGGCGCACCGAACCTTCCAGCACGTAGCGGATGCCAAGTTCATGGCCGACCTGCTTCACATCGACTGCCTGGTCCTTGTACGTGAAGCTGGAATTTCGCGCGATGACGAAGAGCCAGCGGATGCGGCTGAGCGCGGTGATGATTTCCTCGACTATGCCGTCAACGAAATATTCCTGCTTCGGATCGCCGCTCATATTGGCGAAGGGCAGCACGGCGATCGAGGGCTTATCGGGCAGCGGCAGGACCGGCGGGATCGCGGCCGTCCCGGCCGCTTGCGGGACGCGCAGTCCGACCCGATACACTCGCACCGGCCTGGCAATGTTCTTGACCTGCTGCTCGCCCAGATCCTCGAAGACAAAGGGCAGCCGGTCGCGCACATGGTCATGGACTGTGTTGGAGACGAACACCCCGCCGGCATCGGCCAGGGCCTCGATGCGGGCTGCAATGTTGACGCCGTCGCCGTAGAGGTCGTCGCCCTCGACGATCACATCGCCGGGATTTGATGCCGATGCGCAGCTCGATGCGGTTGTCCGCCGCGGTGTTCCGCTCGGGCATACCCTGCTGCACTTCGACCGCGCAGCGCACCGCATCGACAACGCTGGCAAATTCAACGAGCAGGCCGTCGCCGGTGGTCTTGACGATGCGGCCGTGGTGCTCGGCGATCTTCGGATCGAAAAGCTCGCGGCGCAGCGCTTTGAGGCGTTCGAGCGTGCCTTCCTCGTCCGCTCCCACAGCCGCGAATACCCCGCCACATCGGCGGCGAGGATCGCGGCGAGACGGCGGGTCTGGCTCATGTCGCCTCGGCAGTACCGGCGACTTTGACCCAGAAGGGTGAATGACCCCCACCTATTTTCGCCAATAAGCAGCGATGTAGGCCACGCTTGAAGCAGGCGGCGCCATACGCCACGGGAGAGACTGCGATGTCCGAGCGGCGCGGCAAGCTTTTCAGGAATGGACGGAACCAGGCGGTGCGCATCCCCGCGAGTTCGAGCTGCCCGGCGAAGACGCTGCCATGCGTGAGGAGGTGAAACGCCTGACCATCGAGCCTGCCGCCAAGTCCTTGCTGGCGCTGCTGGTGATGCTGCCGGGCGCTAGACGAGGAGTTTCCCCCGATCCCTGACGTAGCACCCGATCGCGTCGAGCTTGATGCGCTATGTGTCCAAAAAATTGCCATTTTAGCATGTCATGGTGTTGCTCGCGACACATTAGCCATCGAGGCTGCCCTTGGACGAACGAATGCTTTCTAGCGTGTGCCCGTTATTCGCCGTCGTTGTACCGGGAAGCCGAAGATCCCTGCGGTTAGGCCGGGTTCCAACCTGTATTTCTGTTGTATTATCAGGAGTCGTGGTGCCGAAACCCGCCAGGCGAGAGCTGTCCAACACCGCGCCGGCGCTTATAGTGAGTGTCTCTCATCCACGTTTCGAGTCCTCCGATGACCATCGCCTCCGACGTCGCCCAGCCCGCCTCCGCCCCAAGCGAGGCACAGTTTGATTGGGCCGACCCGCTACTGCTCGACGCGGCGCTGAGCGAGGAGGAGCGGATGGTGCGCGACAGCGCGCAGGCCTATTGCCAGGAGAAGCTGTTTCCGCGGGTGCTCGCAGCCAACCGGCACGAACGGTTCGACCGCGAGATCATGAACGAGATGGGGGCGCTCGGGTTTCTCGGTTCGACAATCGAGGGGTATGGCTGCGCCGGGATCAATTCCGTCTCTTATGGGTTGATCGCCCGCGAGGTCGAGCGGGTCGACAGCGGCTACCGCTCGGCGATGAGCGTGCAGTCGAGCCTCGCCATGCATCCGATCTACCGTTTCGGCAGCGACGCGCAGCGGCAGAAATACCTGCCTAAGCTTGCCTCGGGGGAATGGGTCGGGTGCTTCGGGCTGACCGAGCCCGACCACGGCTCTGACCCCGCCGGGATAACCACCCGAGCGACTGCGGTGCAAGGCGGCTATCGGCTGCGCGGCGCGAAAATGTGGATCACCAATTCGCCGATCGCGGATGTCTTTGTCGTGTGGGCGAAGACCGAGGACGACATGATCCGCGGGTTCCTCCTTGAAAAAGGCATGGAGGGGCTGAACGCTCCGAAGATCGAGGGCAAGTTTAGCCTGCGTGCGTCGGTAACGGGCGAGATCGTCATGGACGATGTGTTCGTCCCAGAGCAAAACCTGTTGCCCGGGGTCAGAGGCCTGCGGGGCCCGTTCTCCTGTCTCAACAGCGCGCGCTACGGGATAGCCTGGGGCTCGCTCGGTGCGGCCGAATTCTGCTGGCATGCCGCGCGCAATTACGCGCTCGAGCGAAAGCAGTTCGGTCGTCCGCTCGCCGCCAATCAGCTGATCCAGAAGAAGCTCGTCGACATGCAGACCGAAATCACGCTGGGCCTACACGCCTGCTTGCGCCTCGGGCGGCTCAAGGACGAGGGGCGCGACGCGCCGGAGATGGTCTCGATCCTAAAGCGCAACAATTGCGGCAAGGCGCTCGACATCGCGCGTGCGGCGCGCGACATCCACGGCGGCAACGGCATCGCCGACGAGTTTCATGTGATCCGTCACGTAATGAATCTCGAAGCGGTCAACACCTATGAAGGAACCCACGATATCCACGCGCTGATCCTGGGGCGGGCTCAGACCGGCATCGCTGCGTTTGCCGGCTAGGTCCGCACCCCGCTTCACCCGCCAGCACCGAAGGGAGGAACGCGATGCCGGTCACGATCTACCACAACCCGCGCTGCAACACCTCGCGCAGGACCCTAGCCTTGTTGCGCGAGAAGGGCGTTGAGCCCGAAATTATCGAATACCTGAAGACGCCGTATACGGCCTCCAAGCTCAAGCAGCTTCTCAGCCAGCTGAAGATCCCGGCGAGCGCATTGGTCCGGAAAAAGGAAGCCGCAGCCGCCGGCATCGATCCGGAGAACTCGACTGAGGAAGAGTTGATAGCCGCGATGGTCGAAGACCCGATCCTCGTCGAGCGGCCGATTGTGGTCATGGGGAGTAAAGCCGCGCTCGGACGGCCGCCCGAGAAAGTACTCGCCGTGCTGTAGCCTCAGGGACGCGGCCGCGGCGCCGTGTACTCAGCGGCGCAGAACGTGCCGCCCTGATAGCGCTCGGCGATCGGGTCGGCGCCGCCCGGTTCGGCCGCGAGCACCGTCTCGGCATAGGGCTCGGAATCGTCCTGCGGGCGGTAGCCGAGCCGCTCAGCATTCGAATTGTCGTACCAGGAACGGCGGTTGTTCGAGACGCCATAGACGACTTCGTAGCGGAGATCGGGATGTTCGAGGCCGATGCGGACGAGCTGGGTATAATCGCGCGGGCTGATCCAGATCGAAAGCCGCCGCTTATCGATCGGCTTCTCTCCGAAATTCCCGATCCGAGTGCACAGCACGCCGATCCCGTGCTTATCGGAGTAGAGGCTGGCAATCGCCTCGCCGAACGCCTTGCTGACGCCATAGCGGCTGTCGGGCCGCGGGACGACCTTGTGATCGATCTTGTGGTCGCGCGGATAAAAACCGACTGCATGGTTGCTGGTCGCAAAGACGATGCGCCGGACGCCGGCGCGGCGGGCGGCCTCGAAAACATTGTAGAGACCAATGATGTTTGCCTCGAGGATCACCGGCCAGTCGTTTTCACCCGAAACGCCGCCAAGATGCACGATGCCGTCGACATCGGCGACTATGCGCTCGACCGCCGCCATATCAGAGAGTTCGGCCTGATCTACTTCCTCCCCGTCGCGCGCCGGCGCCAAGGCCACCCGGTCCGATAAGCGCAAGATCGGATAGACTCCTCGCATGGTCTCGCGCAGCGAGCGACCGATGCCGCCGCCCGCCCCGGTAATCAGCACTCGCTTCATCCGGCTCCTCCTGATCGCTATTTGAGGGATTCACAAAAGTAGCCCGTGACCAGCGCCTCTGGTAAGTCGCCCGTCTGTTCATCCTTTTGCAATGTAAGTGGCTCAAGGTCCGCAATCACCGGAATGTTTCGGGTCTGCAGTGAGGAGCGAGCAGGAACCGAGAGGAATTATGGCCGGCCCAGCCGGAAAGGATGCACGATAGTAGCGGCGTAGGAGGTTTAACCGGTGTTCCGGGGGCGCTGTGCCCATTTTGACACAGCTTTCCGAGTACAGAATGCCACCGCGTTCGCTGGCCTCGTCTACCCCTCTACTTGCCCCTGCGCCCGGGCCGCAACGGAGCGCGACCGCTGGTGCCGGCACTCGTTTGAAGGAATCTCGATGCGCGTTAGCTATACAAACTTATAGTTAACTACCCGGCCGGAAGATGACATCTACATTGCCAATCTGACCCCTGGGTGTTATAGGACTTTGCCTGGGGCAATAGCCGGCTGCGAATGGATGATCGACGATCATAGTCTTGGCGGTAAGCATTTGCTTCGAAAAATATTCATTCGGGTTGGAAATGCTGGGTGGGCGCAAAAAGTCCATCGCATTTTGCTGGGTGCTTTGTCCGCCGCCACGGTAATCTCAATGGCGGGCTGTGGCGGTGCGCCCGAATTGCCGCCCGCGCCGCCCGCTTCCTCATTGCCGTCGGCTGAATATCGCATCGGTCCCGGGGACAGTCTGAACATCTTCGTCTGGCGCAATCCAGAGTTGACCGTTACTGTCCCGGTGCGGCCTGATGGGCGGGTTTCCATACCGCTCGTCGAAGATGTCGTCGCGATCGGCAAGACTCCGACGGCCTTGGCCCGCGAATACGAGCAGCGGCTCAGCAAGTACATCCGAGAGCCGCTGGTCACCGTCATCGTAACGGGCTTTGTCGGCCCGATCCCCGATCAGGTACGGATCATCGGCGAGGCGGCGCAGCCGCGTTCGCTTCCGTATCGCACCGACATGACGGTGCTCGACGCGATAATTGCGGTCGGTGGGCTTACGAGATACGCCGCCGGGAACGACAGCATTATCGTCCGCAACGTTAATGGCGTGCAGACCACCTACGCCGTACACCTCAGAGACCTGATCAGGGATGGTGACATAACGAGCAACGTCGCGCTTCAGCCGGGCGATATCCTGATTATTCCGCAACGCCTGTTCTAATCTATGCCGTTTGGTGCCAGAGCGGTCGGTTGTCACCGGAGAGAGGACTGCAGCACAATCGTCCGGGGTGGATGATTGAACTCGTTCCACAGGGTTGGAGCCGTTGATGAGGTTTTTACCGCCGCAAGCCATTCCGCTACTGCACGCCGTATGGCGCCATAAATGGCTCGGCGTCGCGACTGCGTGGCTTGTGTGCACCGCCGGATGGATTGGGGTCGCCCTCGTGCCGACGAAATACGAGTCTTCGGCGCGGGTCTATCTCAATGCGGATCCATTGTTGACGCCGCTACTGAGGGGTCTGGCTGCGGATACCGATCCAACCCGACAGCTCGACTTCATGCAGCGCACGTTGCTGAGTCGGCCCAATCTGGAGCAGCTCGTTCGCCTGACGGATCTCGACATCAACGTCACGAACGCCGAACAAAAGGAGGCGCTGTTCAAACGCCTGGCGAGCGACATTTCGGTCGCGCCGGTGACGCTGAACCTGCTGACCCTGTCTTATCGCGACCAGGAACCCACGATGGCAAAGAATGTCGTGCAGGCGCTGCTCACAATCTTCGCCGAGAAGACCGCAGGAAGCAGCAGGGCCGACATGGATAACGCGCAACGCTTCCTGGACAGCGAAATCAGCTCGTATCGCGACCAATTGCGCGCCGCCGAAAAGCGGCGCGCCGAACTGGCACAACAATACCCGGACATCGTGTCCAATCGATCGCCGGACTCGGCGACCAACGGAGATGAGAGCATCAGCCGGCTCGATCAGGCGCGCGCTGCTGTCGGCCATCTCAAACTCGAACTGGCAGATGCGGTCACAAAGCGCGATGCTCTGCAGAAAGAACTGGCTGCGGTACCGCCGACAATCAACGTCGACCGTGCCCCGCAGGTCGTCGTCAACGGCGGCCGTCTGGCGCCTGTTGATGAGCGGGTGCAGGAGCTCCGCCGTAACCTCGATAGTATGCTGCTGAAATACACCGATGATCATCCAGATGTTAAAGCCGCGAGAAAGCAGATTGCGCAGATCGAGGCAGAGGCAGCCAAATCGTCGAGCGGGGCTGGGAAGCCGGGGAGCGGTTCGACAAAGGGCGAGATTGCCAACCCGGTCTACGAACAGATCAAGGTTCGGTTGGTCGACGCCGAGGCAGCGTTGGCTGCCGTGCAGCGCCGCCTCGACGGGGCTCAGTCCGATCAAGAGCGGATCGAAAAAGTTGCTGCTTCAGCCCCGGGTGTCTTGGTCCAGGCGCAGGATCTCGATCGCGACTATTCGATTCTAAAGAGAAACTATCAGGAACTGGTTGCCCGGCGCGAGGCCACTCAGATCGCCAATGCCGCCGATACCAAGACCGAGAAGATCCAGTTTCGCATCGTCGATCCTCCGCAGGTGCCGATCCTACCGGCCGCCCCCAATCGGCCAATGTTGTTGTCGATGGTCCTCCTTTTCGGCATCGGCGGCGGGATAGCCGTGCCCCTGGCGCTAACGCAGATCGACCGCTCATTTGCCACGATCGGCCAACTCCGCAATTTAGGCTTACCAGTTCTCGGGAGCGTGTCACGGCTGTCGCTTGGCGCGGCTCGCCGCCGTGCTGCAATCCAATTGGCCGGCGTGTGCGCCGGCGCGGTGCTCCTGATCGCGGTATATGGGACGTTGATAGCCTTGAGCGTGGGGCTCCATACGATGGGCGTATCGTAAATGGCCGAAACGGGATTGATCGAAAGGGCCGCGGCGCTCCTGCGCCAACAGGAGACCGCTGAGCCCGTCGCGCCTGTCAAACCTCCCGGCGGAGCGGTTTTAAAGTCCACAGAGCCAGAGCTTGTGCTCGATCGCGGCAGGCTCGCCAGTTTCGGGATTGCCATCCCGTCCGCCGCGCGTTCGCGGACTGTCGAGGAATTCCGCCTCATCAAGCGAAATCTCGTTGGCGCATGGTCGCAAAACGATTTGCGGGCCAACCGTCGCGCGAGCCGGCTCATCATGGTGACGAGCGCGCGGCCGGGCGAAGGCAAGACGTTTACCGCACTCAATCTGGCGCTGGCCTTCGCTTCAGAGCGCAACGTCAAAGCACTCCTGGTGGATGTCGATACGCAGCATTCCACTATGCCCAAGATCCTCGGGATCGGGGGTGAAAAGGGCATCGTCGACGTGCTCGCGGGCAATCTCGAGCTGTCGGAGGTGCTGATCCAGACCAACATCCCAAATCTGATGATCTTGCCGGCAGGCGAGGGCGGACCGCATGTGCCCGAGCTGCTGTCGAGCCATGAAATGGGCCGATTGTTGGATCACATGACCGAGCGGCTGGCCGAGTACTACTTCATCATCGACACGCCACCCTGCATGGCGAGCAGTGACGCTGCCACGTTGGCGCCGTTGGTCGGACAAGTTGTGTTCGTCATAGAGGCGCACAATACGCAGCAGGGGGAAATCGAGGCCGCGCTCAGCACGCTTAGCACCTGTCCCCGGATCAGCCTTTTGCTCAACAAGAGCGACAGCCTGGCGACCGAGCACTTTGGGTCCTACGGATACAATTACCATTCCGCCGATAGCGGGGGCGATGAGCAGCGTTCGGCCGAAACTGCTTAGCAACTCGGGGGGCGGCATAGGGTGTCGGTCGTGCCGTGGGCTGACACTGGCGTTCTCGCTGCTCGCCGCTAGCGCAGCGTCGATTCCTGCAGCAGCGCAGACGAGCGAGGGAGGAGGGCCGAGCTCGGTGGGCACGGGACCCTCGCCTGGGCCGGCTGGGGCCGAAGGCGGGGGCGCAATCACACCGACGGTGCCTGGCTTTACTCCCGAGACCTTGCCGCCTCCGCCGGCAGGCGGGCTCGGCCTTCCCAACCCGGCTGCGCCACCTTATTCGGTCAATAACGAAATCCCGACACTGACCTCTCCGGCGACTCTCCGGCTTCAACCTTATGCGGGTGTCGTGCCGCTGCAGGCCTATGATCCAACCGCGCCAGCCGTTCTGATCCAACCCAGGCTTTCGCTTGGAGAGACCTTTACCGATAATGTCAATTACGTCCATTCGCCCCGAAATTTTGCAGCGATCACGCAGCTCGGCGGGGGTGTGTCGGCCTCAGTGGACACGCCTCGACTGCAAGCCGTGGCCACCGGGCAAGGGACCGGATTGGTTTACCTGCCGGGGTCGAACTCGAGTCTGAACCAGATCTACGGCACGCTATACGCAAACGGCCATGGCACGATTTATCCGGATTTCGCCTATGTAGATATGCAGAGTTCCATAGCTCAGTCGACTCCCTTGCCCGGCTTTGGCTTTCAGAATGTGTCGACGCTGCCGAGAAATCAGCAGACCCAGCAATTCATCACCAATGTCTCACCGTATTTGATAAAATCGTTTGGCAGCGTGGCCGACACCGAGCTGCGTTATACTTTCAGCTCGTCGAACTACGGCGGCAACACGACGGTAGCGTCATCGCCACTGACTCCCGGCCTAAACAGTCTCGCTGCCGAGACCCTCAACGAGGGGACCTTCGTGGCGGTTACCGGCGAGGATTTTCAGCGTACCATATTGCGCTTCACCGCGGATGCCGCCGAGGTTAATAGCTCCTCGGTTGCCCAAAACACTTCGGTCAGCGCATATAACGATTTCCAGTATCTCTTCACACCGTCGATCGCGGCCACCGGACGGGCCGGCTATCAAAATCTGCGATATCCTGGTGCGCCGGCAGCGACATTTGCCGGGGCGACATGGCTCGCCGGAGGGCGGCTCGGCACGCTCGGGCCGGATCAGCCGGCTTATGTCGCCCTGCAGTATGGTAGGCAGCAGGGCGTGTTCGGGTTCACCGGGTCGTCCCAAGTCAACGTGACGCCCAGTATGGTGTTTACCGCGAACCTGGTTCAGGGTGTCGCCTCGCAAGGACAGTTGTTCGCATCCAACCTTGCAAATTCGACGCTCGCTCCATCCGGAGCCATCGTCAATCAATCGACCGGTCTACCACTTGCGTTCACCAGCCCGGGTCTGGGCCTATCGAACAACGTCTACCGACAGCATTTGTTTAACGCTGGCTTGAGCGACGCACTGCCGCCCAATTATTATTCGGTCTACGGCTCATATTCGGAGCAGCAATCGCTGACGACAACTGTCAGTACTCCTACCAAAAGCCTCGGTATCAATTTTGTTTATCGACGCGACATTAGACCAGATGTTAATGGATATGCCTCGATCGCTTTTTATAATTCCGTTAATTCTCCGACAGTGGTGCCCGGGACAACGACCGTCAATTTCAACCAGAGGACTAATTTCAACTCGGCATATGCGAGCCTCGGCATCAACTATGTCCTGGCACGTGCCCTAACAGGTTCGATAATTTACACGTTTTCTTATCAAAGCAACGGGACTGTAGTCGCAGGCGGTCGCAATGGCGATGTCTTCGCCAACCAATTGCAGTTTCTGCTGAGCAAGACTTTCTGACGACTATGTACGCCAAATTTTACGGGCTTACGATACCGCCGTTTCAGCTCACGCCAGACGCACGTTTCTTCTTCGAAAGTACTGTGCATCGGCAGGCGATGGCTTATCTGGTGTACGGGCTGCATCATGCCGAAGGCTTCATCATCATCACCGGGGAAGTCGGCGCCGGCAAGACGATCCTCGTCGACAACCTGCTCTCGACAATAGACCAAAGCAACTTCATCATTGCCAAGATCGTGACGACTCAGCTGGCCGGGGATGACCTGTTGCATCTGGTCGCGGCGGGCTTCGGCATCGCGCAGGAAGGGTTGGCCAAGGGATCGCTGCTGCAGCGCATCAACGATTTCGCATTGGCGCAACAGCGTAATGGCAGGCGCGTGTTGCTGATTGTCGATGAGGCGCAGAACTTGTCGTTCGAGGCCCTCGAAGAACTCCGCATGCTCTCCAACATCGTCGTCGACAGGACGATGGCATTGCAGAGTTTTCTGCTCGGGCAGCCCCAGTTTCGCTCAATCCTCGGGAGCCCGCGGCTCGAGCAATTGCGGCAGCGGGTGACCGCGGCCTACCATTTGGGGCCGCTGAGCGAAGGCGAGACCAAGGCTTATGTCGAGCATCGGCTGCGTCGGGCTGATTGGAAGGGCGACCCGGAATTTGCCGAAGACTGCTTTCCGCTGATCTACCGCCATACCGGGGGTGTGCCCCGGCAGATCAATACGTTGTGTTCGCGATTGCTGCTATTCGGGTTTCTCGAGCAGCTTCACACGCTGCAGGCGAACTCGGTCGAAAAAGTCGCCAACGACCTGCGTGAGGAAATCGCAGTCGTTACGACGGAGCCCGTTGGCGGGCCGGTCGCCGCGCAGCCAAACGGGAGATCTGAGGTGGTCTCCGATATAGCCGAACGGCTTAGCGTACTCGAACAGCATGTCGACCGACACGGACGCGTGATCAAACGCGCAATAGAAATCGCCGCCAGTTATTTCCAGAGCGATCGCCCGTGAGCGCCACGGCCAAAGCGGTTCGGAAGGGGGCTAGCGAACTATCGCCGGCAGCTCCGGATTTGTGGCCGGTCGCGGAATTTCCGGCATTGAGGATAGATTGCCGTCTGCCGAACGCAATGACGATCGATGTCGAGGATTATTTTCAAGTAGAGGCCTTCGCCTCGACGATCGAGCGGAGCGATTGGGAAAGTCTGCCGCGCCGGGTGGAACGCAATACCGACCGCCTCCTCCAGATTCTCAGTGACGGAGGAGCCGAGGCTACCTTTTTCATTTTAGGATGGGTGGCGGAGCGGCATCCCAATCTGGTCCGGCGCGTCGTGGCGGCAGGCCACGAGGTGGCGAGCCATGGCTTTGGCCATATTCGCGCAGATAGCCAATCGCCCGAGGAATTTCGCCAGGATATCCGCCGCAGCAAGCGGATGCTGGAGGATTTTGCCGGCGTGCCGGTCCGCGGCTATCGCGCGCCGACCTTTTCGGTCGGCCTCGGCAACAAATGGGCTCACGCCGTGCTAGCCGAAGAAGGCTACTGCTATAGCTCGAGCGTGTACCCCGTGAAGCACGACCTTTACGGTACGCCGACAGCGCCGCGCGTACCATTCTTGCCGGTTCCGGGCATTCTGGAGATCCCGCTGACCGCGGTCCGGATGTTGGGGATCGACATCCCGGCTTCTGGCGGCGGCTATTTTCGCCTGCTGCCATATCGCCTGAGCGAAGGGCTGTTGAAACGCGCGCGGCGCGTCAACCATTCGCCAGCGATTTTTTATCTGCACCCTTGGGAGATCGACCCCGAGCAGCCCCGCCAAAGATCGGCACCGTGGAAATCACGATTTCGTCATTACTTGAACCTGAATCGCACCGAGCCACGCCTGCGTCGCTTGCTGCGCAATTTCGCGTGGAAGCGCATGGATCGGCTTTTTCTGGATGGCGAGAGAGGGCCGTTTCCGGTCGTTACGTCTTGGACGGAGTGCAGTCAGGCGTAGCCGCAAGATTGTTCCGACCGGGTGACGAGCAGCGATGGGACGAGTTCGTGCTCGCCCATCCGGGCGGAACATTTTTCCATCTTGCCGGTTGGAAGCGGGTCATCGAACGGGCCTTCCGCCATCCGACGCATTACCTGGTTTCCGAGCGTAGCGGGATCGTCACCGGCGTCCTGCCGCTCACCCATGTGAAGTCGCTGCTGTTCGGGTCATCGCTGATATCGAACGCCTTCGCGGTGCATGGCGGCCCGATCGCCGCAGATGACGACAGCCTGCGGGCACTCGAAGGGGAAGCCGTCCGGCTGATGGGGGTCCTTGGCGTTCCGGTGCTCGAATTTCGCGATTTCTCGGCAGCCCGCAGCGATTGGCCGAGCAAACGCGGTCTCTATGCAATTTTTCGGCGCGAGCTTGCTCCGACAGTCGAGCGCAACATGATGGCGATACCCCGCAAGCAACGGGCGATGGTGCGCAAAGGCATACGCCACGAATTGCGTTCGGAAATCGACGACGGCATCGATCGCCTGTACCGGGTCTACGCCGAAAGTGTTCGCAACCTCGGCACCCCTGTCTTCGCCAAATCTTATTTTAGTATTCTTAGAGAAGAATTTTCGTCGACATCAGACGTTATCACGGTATCGTGCGATGGTAAAGCCATCGCCTCGGTCCTCAACTTTTATTTTCGAGACGAGGTTTTGCCATTCTATGGCGGCGGCGTCGCAGCAGCGCGTCAGCTCGCCGCAAACGATTTCATGTATTGGGAGGTAATGCGCAGAGCGTGCGAGCGAGGCTATCGTGTCTTTGACTTTGGGCGCAGCAAAGTCGGCACCGGATCGTACGCGTTCAAATGCAATTGGGGGTTCGACCCCACTCCGCTCACCTACCAATTCCGTCTCGCGGGCGGGCGCTCGATACCGGATTTGAACCCGCTCAATCCAAAGCTCGCGATGCTGGTCGCGGCTTGGAAGCGCTTGCCTTTGGCAGTGGCGACCCGGCTTGGCCCGCTGATCGTGAAGGGAATTGGCTGACATGAGGAGTTTATGTTGTTGTTGAAGCGCTTCCCGGTGGGCGGAAGCAAGCCGGAGAGGGAGGGACAGGGGGCGACCACGCTTGCCTCGCCGCCCGCCGGCCAGCCGGTCGCCGGCGCGGCGGCCGCGCCCGGCTGGCGGCAGGCAGTTGCCTTTATCGGCGTTGCGGCCCTTGTATTCGGCCTGGTTTTTCGGCGCGACGTCGCCGGAGCCGTCCGGGTCTGGATCGATTCGACTGCCTATAATCACTGCTTTCTGATCCTTCCGCTAGTCGGGTACCTGCTATGGGAACGGCGCGCGGTGATCGCTTCGGTGTCGCCGAGGCCGACCTTGTGGCCGTTGACGATAATGCCGATGCTCTCAGCTTTTTGGCTGGTAGCCGCCATTCTCGACATCCAGGAGGCCCGCCAGCTGTTGCTGGTCGCAATGTTCGAAGTGGTGCTGCTGGTGGCGCTAGGCCCGCGTCTTTTCTGGCTTTTGCTGGCGCCCTTGATGTTTTTATTCTTTCTCGTCCCGAGCGGGGCTTTTCTCGTCCCGACACTCCAGAAGATCACCGCTCAGATCACCGTCGCCGGGCTGGGGTTATTAGGGATCCCGACCTTTTCCGACGGGTTTATGATTGAGATACCAGAAGGCACCTTCGAGATCGCGGAAGCGTGCGCCGGCTTGCGCTTTCTGGTCGCCTCAATCGTTTTCGGGTGCTTCTTTGCGGTGGTCATGTATCGGAGCACCGTGCGAAGAATTCTATTTATCGCCCTTTCGGTGAGCGTGCCGATTTTCGCCAATGGATTGCGAGCTCTTGGAATAATTGTGCTGGCGCACCTCGAGGGCAGCGCCGCGGCTGTCGAAGCCGATCACGTGCTCTATGGGTGGTTCTTTTTTACTCTGGTCATCATTATCCTGATCGCGATCGGAATCACTTTCGCTCAAAAGATCGACCGAAGCATTCCGCTCCGTTCGACCGGATGGTCGAAGCCCGCGGCGCGGCGGGCGGCGACGGCGATCCCGGCGGCCGTCATGCTGGCGCTGATCGGTCCGGCCTATGCAGCCCGGCTGGATGCCGTTCATCCACCTTCGCCGCTTCCTGGCGCAGAAGCGCCGACGGTAGGGCCGCCTTGGCGCGCCGTGCCGGCCGCCGCGGCGGATTGGCGTCCGGTGGTGAAAGGGGCCGGCCGGGAATTCCTCGACGGGTTCGAGGCGCTCGGTTCGGGCGTCGTCGTTCGGTTTGTCGCGCTCTATCATTTGCGGGCCAGCGGCGACGCGCTGACCACGACCGGAAATCGGATGGCCGACGACGAGCGCTGGCACGTCAACGCGTATGGCCGCGCCGAGGTCACTTTCGCCGGGCATCCGGCAGTGGTGGCGAGCACCGAGGTGATCAGTGGGCAGCGCCGCCGTTTGGTGTGGTCCTTCTATGTCGTGGACGGCAGGATTTCCTCCGGGCTCATCGAGACAAAACTGCTGCGGGCTCGTGCGGTGCTCCTGCAACGCGTGCCAGTGGCTGCATTCGTCGCAATATCGGCGAGCATGGACGATCCGCAAGCTCCGGCGGAACAGCAGCTCACAGGTTTCCTGGAGGCGAGCCAGCCCCTTACCCAGTACCTGGCGATGTTGCCGCGCTGAGAGCCGGCGCATAACGGTCTCACTGTGGGGAGACGCCTATGACTGCAAAAACACAGCAATTGCGTGCCCTGCTCGCGTCGGGTGAGTTTTTGTACATGCCGTCGGCAACAACGCCGATCGAGGGCAAGCTGGCCGAAACGGCGGGCGCGCGGATTGTCTACACCGGCGGCTACGCCACCGGGGCCAGCCGTGCGATCACTGAGCCACTCTTGACAATGGACGAGCAGGTGCGTGTC
Source organism: Alphaproteobacteria bacterium (assembly GCA_019244535.1). Lineage (GTDB taxonomy): Bacteria > Pseudomonadota > Alphaproteobacteria > ATCC43930 > CGMCC-115725 > AP-15. The sequence goes on along the minus strand of JAFASL010000770.1, from coordinate 207 downwards.
GCCGGCGAGGTCGCGCGCGCCGTCGCGGTGCCGCTGGTCGCCGATGCCGGAGCCGGTTTCGGCGAGCCGCTGCACACGATGCGCACGGTGCCCGAGTTCGCCGCCGGCGGGATTGCCGGCATCCATATCGAGGACCAGTTGTTTCCGAAGCGGGCGCATTACCACAAATACGTTGCGCACGCCGTGCCACTGCCCGAATTCGTCAAC
>JAFASL010000305.1 GCA_019244535.1 Alphaproteobacteria bacterium | reverse complement strand
CGCTCGCTGGTCGATCTGCAGGCCGCAATCAACCGATACCTCGGCGAGCACAACCGCAAACCCAAACCCTTCCTGTGGACCGCCGATCCCAACCGCATCATCGAGAAGATCAATCGAGGGCATCAAGTGTTGGCGTCAGACCACTAGAAGCGATCGGAGCAGAGATTCGGACGCTGCCGCTTTCGTTCGATCAGGGCTACCGCCTTGATCCCCGCGATTTGCGCGCGGCGCTGTCGCCGCGAACCGGGCTCGTCAGCCTCGCCTCGCCGCAAAATGCTTCCGGGGTCGCGATCCCGCCCCTGGCGCTGCGCGAGACCGTCGCGCTGATGCAGGAAATCTGCCCCGCCGCCTATCTGCTGGTGGACGAGACCTACCGTGAAGCCGCCTACGCGGAAGATCCGATCGCCGAGACTGCGCTCGCGCTCGGCCCAAAGGTCATCTCGGTCTCGTCGCTGTCGAAATGCCACGGCGCGCCGGGGCTCCGGATCGGGTGGGCGATCACCCGCGACCCCGATCTGCGCCGGCAGCTGGTCGTGGCCAAGTTCAACACGATAATTTCCTGCCCGCGCGTCGATGAGGCGCTGGCGCTCAAGCTGATCGAGCGGCGTGCGCCGGTTCTCGGTGAGCGGCGCGTGCTGCTCGATGCCGGCCTGCAGCGCACCGCCGCCTGGGTGCGCGCCAATAGCGACTTTGTCGAGTGGGTGCGGCCCGACGCCGGCGCGGTCTGCTGCGTCCGTCTGAGAAAACCCGCCTTCGATGACAGCGCGGTCACCCGCTTCTATGACGCCGCGGCGGCAAAGGGCGCCCGAGTCGCGAAGGGCGCGTGGTTTGGCGATGAGGCCCGCGTCTTCAGGCTGGGTTTCGGGCTGCTCTCCATCGGCCGAGTTCGGCGACGCGCTCGGCGCGCTGACTGCTGCCTTGAAAGAGACGGCAACAGCCGGAGGGAGGCCCTGATGCGCAGGCGCTTTGTTACGCTCGATGTGTTCACCGCGCGGCGCTTTGCCGGCAACCCGCTCGCGGTCGTCTTGGAAGCCGACGGGCTCGATGCCGACGCGATGCAGGCGATCGCCCGAGAATTCAATCTCTCCGAGACGGTCTTCGTGCTGCCGGCGCAGAACCCGGCGCATCGCGCGCGCCTGCGCATCTTCAACCCGGTCGCGGAGCTGCCGTTTGCCGGCCATCCGACGGTCGGTACCGCCGTGCTTTTGAGCCGCATCGACGGCGGCGGCACTCGCGAGATCGTCCTCGAAGAGGGGGTCGGGCCAATTCCTTGCTCGACGGCATCGCTCGATCACGAACGCGGCCGCGCCCGGTTTCAGCTGGCGCGGCTGCCGGAGGAGGCCGGCGAGGCGGCCGACGCCGAGACGATCGCCACGGCTCTCGGTCTTCAGCCGAACGAGATCGGCTTCGACGGTTTCCGGCCGTCGCTCTGGTCGGCGGGGATTTCCTTCACGTTTGTTCCCGTCCGCAGTCTTGCCGCGATCCGGCGCTGCGCGCCCCGGCTCGATCATTGGGAGGCGGCGTTCTCGCGGCACGGCCGCAGTCCGGCCTTTGTCTTTTGCCGTCAGACCCTCGAACCCAGCTCCGCGTTCCACGCCCGCATGTTCGTGCCGCACCTCGCCGGCTACGAGGATCCGGCGACCGGATCGGCCGTTGCCGCCCTGGCGGGGGCACTGCTTTGCTTCGCGCCGCCGGGCGAGGGCGAGCACGATTTCGTCATCGAACAGGGTTATGAAATGGGGCGGCCGAGCCTGATCACGCTCTCGGTGACAGTGCACGACCGCGCGCTCGTGGGAGCCGCGATCGGTGGTGAAGCCGTGGCCGTCACCGAGGGCACGATCGACACCTGATCGGGACGAACGGGTTCATGGGTTTGCACTTGCCGCCGGCTCGATTGATTGCCAACCATCGCAAAGAAGTTTTCGGGTCGCCCGGTCAAAGGCAAACCAGTTTCCGCCGTTTGTCGCCGGCTGGTCATAACACCGATTGATCGGCAATCCCGCGAGGTGGCAATAGAGTAAGGTGCCGGTGCCGCCGTGACCGACCATCGCGAGGTCGTCGTCGCCCGGAGGATGCGAAGCGACCCGCTCAACCGCGCCGACGATGCGTGCCTGGGCTCTCGCTGCCGGCTCCCAACCGCGAACGCTCTGTTGCGGGTGCGCAAAGAACGCGTCGGCGGTTTCCTCGAATTCCTGCCTTGGCAGATATCCGGTTGCCGATCGATCGGCCTCGCCGAGAGCGGCGAGAATGCCATAGCCAGCGAGGCCGAGCCCGGCCGCGAGAATTTCGGCGGCGTCACGCGCTTTTCGCTCGCTGCTGGCAAAAACGCGGCGCACGCCTCTTGCCCAAGACCAGCCCATGATCGCGCGCATCCGCTCCCGGCCGCGGCTGTTGAGCGGCCAATCCAGAATGGCGACGGCTGGATCTATCGTGACATCGGGATGGGTGATGAAGAAAACCGTCGGCACCGAAGCTCTACCTCCCGCGCGCCGCGGCCGCTATTCCGCCGCGGCGAGCAGACTCCCGGGCTCGCCCGAAGCAACGACAGGATGTCCGTCGCGGCGCCACCAATCGAGGCCGCCAAGCAGCTCTTTGGTGCGGAACCCCAGCCGCGCGAGCTTATAGGCCCCCTTGGTCGATCCATTGCAGCCTATCCCGTCGCAGTAGACGACATAGACTAAGCTGCGGTCCAACTGCGCCGTAGTTTCGATGCTCATTTCCCGGTGCGGGAAGCTGATGGCGCCGGGAATGTGGCCGCCGGCGTAGGCATCGCGCGAACGAGCATCGATGACGACGATTCCGGCCGATCCGGCTTTGAGATCGACCGACAAATCCCATGAATCGGTGTGAAACCGCAATTTGTCTTCCATCACAGACGCGGTTTCGCCCGGCTCCGGTACGCCAAATTCGAGAACCGCTGAACGCTCGCTGCTCATTATCGACCCTCCCAATTCCCGAATGCCTCTCAACGGAGATTATCCAGGTGCTCGCCAGACCGCCCAAGCGGCAAAAGCGGAACCGAGTGCGATG
>JAFASL010000693.1 GCA_019244535.1 Alphaproteobacteria bacterium | reverse complement strand
TTGCGGCGGTATTCGACATCTTGCCAAATTACTCCCGCGCCTGACCCACGTCCAACCCGACTGGCTCCGGCAGCCGGCCCATCGGACCCGAGACTGCGGCGATGCGCTGGATAACGGCGGGACGGGGCTTCAAAATTTCGCCCTGCTCGAAGGCGACCAGGGTCAATATCGCAAACGCCTCGAGCAGCTCGCCGGGGCGGAGCAGGAAGTCGGGATTGTGCGGGCGTCCGAAGCGCTCATTACCGCGCGCAAATGTCTCGTAAATCAGTATCCCGCCGGGCGCCAATGCCCCGGCGATCGCAGGCAACAGCGGACGGTGCAGGTAATTGGTAACGACAATCCCTTGGTACCCGCCGCCGAGCGGCCATGGTCCGCCGGATTCGAGATCGAGCTGCCGCACCTCGCAACCGAGGGCCCCAAGAGGCCGAAGCGCCGAGATGTCGCTGTCGACGGCGCAAACCGCGAACCCGCTGTCGAGCAGAAACCGGGAATGTCGCCCGTTGCCGGCAGCGAGGTCGAGTACCCGGCCGCCGCGCCTGATCAGTGGCGCAAAGCGCCTTACCCAGACAGAGGCCATCCCGGAGGCGATCGCTGCTTCAGTGTTTATCGACATACTCGGCATACATTTGGACAGTGCCTATATGCCAGTGTACAACTGCCGGCTAGGAGGCTGCCTTTTATGATCCTGTTCACGTTGCGTTGTGCGAATGGCCACGAGTTCGAAGGGTGGTTTCGTGACGGAGACAGGTTCGAGGCGCAGCAGAAGGCCGGCGAGATCGCCTGCCCCGAATGCGGTCAGACTTCGGTCGAGAAGGCGGTGATGTCGCCTCGGCTCGGCCGCTCGAAGGAAACCACTCCGCCGATCTCTCCGGCGCAGTTTCGCGCGGCGCTGGCCGAAATGCGGCGGCAGGTCGAGACCCATTGCGATTATGTCGGCACCCGTTTTGCCGAAGAGGCCAGACGCATCCACTACGGCGAAATCGATCCGCACGGCATTTACGGAGAGGCCAGCGAAGAGGAGTCGCGCGAGCTCACCGACGAGGGGATAAGTTTTGGCCGTATTCCCTGGATACCGCAGACCGACAGTTGAGCGCGGCCGGGCTCACCGGCGCGCGGCCACGACCATATAGTTGATCTCCAGATTTTGTGAAAGCGACCACTCTGCGCGGATCAAATTATAGCTGATCCCCATGAGTTCGGTCGGGCTCAAGCCGTTGCGGCGCAGCCCGAGAACGAGTTCCGAGGGGCGAACGAATTTGCGCCAATCATGCGTCCCGCGGGACAGCCAACCGAGCAGGTATTCGGCGCCGATGACGGCGGATGCAAAGGACCGGCCGGTCCGGTTCAAGGTGGCACCTATGAAAGCCCCACCTTCTCGGACCAATGATCCGACAGATCTAAGGAAGACATAGGGATCGGCGACGTGCTCGATGACTTCCAACGCGAGGAGCGCGTCGAATTGCTGCGGAGTCGCAGCTATCGATTCGGCGGTGGCGACGCGATAATCGATCGCCAAGCCCGTTGCTTCGGCATGCATACGAGCGGCGCTGATCGCCTCGAGATCGGCATCGATTCCGGTTACCGCAAAACCCAGGCGTGACATCGGTTCGGCGACGAGCCCACCCCCGCAGCCGATATCCAGCAAAGTAAGCCCTTCGAATGGCCGCAGCGAGGAAACGCTGCGGCCGAAATGCGCGGCGAGGTGTTGACGGATAAAGCCGAGCCGGATGGGGTTGAGCCGGTGCAAGGCGCGAAAGCTGCCCTCCGGATCCCACCAGGCGTTCGCTTGCGCGGCGAAGCGATCGATTTCCTGCGGGTCGACGGTAGCGGCGCTGGCGAACATTTTTGACCCTTCGATGGATGGTTTTCCCCATGTGGCCCGATAGACCGTAAAAGGATATGTGGGATCGGTCCCAGGGCGTAGGCATTGCCAAAGCGATCAGAGAGGACCATGGCGCGCATCGTTCAGAAATTCGGCGGCACCTCGGTCGCCGATGTCGGGCGGATCAAAAGCGTCGCCCTGCGCGTCAAGTCCGAAGTCGGCCTTGGCAATCAGGTGGCGGTCGTCGTGTCGGCGATGGCGGGAGCTACGAACCAGCTAGTCGATTGGACACGGGACACCAGCCGCCTGCACGATGCGCGGGAATACGACGTCGTGGTCGCGTCCGGCGAGCAGGTGACCGCAGGCCTTTTGTCGCTCGCGTTGCAGGATCTAGGCATCGACGCGCGCTCCTGGCTCGGCTGGCAGATCCCGATTCGCACCGACGGTGTGCACGGCAAAGCGCGGATCGAGACGATTGATGTCACCGAGATCTGCCGCCGTCTCGCGGAAGGCCAAGTTGCCGTCGTGGCTGGGTTTCAAGGCGTCGGGCCACGCGGGCGGATCACAACGCTCGGGCGCGGCGGCTCCGATACTTCTGCCGTGGCGTTGGCGGCGGCTCTGGAAGCCGACCGCTGCGATATCTTCACCGATGTTGACGGCGTCTATACCGCCGACCCCCGCATCGTTGCGAAAGCCCGCAAGCTCGGTAGAATTACCTACGAGGAAATGTTGGAAATGGCGTCCCAGGGTGCCAAGGTCCTGCAGACGCGCTCGGTAGCGATGGCGATGAACCACCGGATGCGTGTGCAGGTCTTGTCGAGCTTTATCGACGCTCCTGGAACCTTGGTGGTCGACGAAGACGAGATCGTGGAAAAGCAAGTTGTGAGCGGCATCGCGTATAGCCGCGATGAAGCCAAGATCACCGTCCAAAAGGTGGCGGACCGGCCGGGCGTCGCAGCGGCCATCTTTGGTCCGCTGGCCGACCATGCGATCAATGTCGACATGATCGTGCAGAGCGCGTCGGAGGACGGACACACCGCCGATCTGACCTTCACGGTCGCGCGCGCCGACCTCGACCGCGCCGTGGCGGTCTTGGAGAATGGGAAAAAGGCCATCGGGTTCACTGTCCTCAAGCCTGATCCGAATGTGGTCAAAGTGTCGGTAATCGGCGTCGGTATGCGCAGCCATGCCGGGGTCGCTAAGCAGATGTTCCAAGCGCTTGCCGACAAAGGCATCAACATCCAGGTGATTTCGACGTCCGAGATCAAGGTCAGCGTTCTTATCGCCTCGGAATACACCGAACTCGCCCTGCGGACCTTGCACACTGCCTACGGGCTCGACGCGCCCGGATGACCGATAGCACAGGTGCGGCGGGACCCCTAGCGGGCGAAGGACGCTCAGCGCGCGAGCACCAGACCATATTGGCGGATCTAGACCGGTTGTGGGCGTGCGGCCGCAAGATCCTCGGTTGCGAGCTCGCGATTATGGGCGGCGCGATGACTTGGGTATCCGAGCGGACCCTGGTTGCGGCGATATCGAATGCCGGGGGGTTCGGGGTCATCGCTTCGGGCTCGATGCCGCCGGAGCTGCTTTCCGCCGAGATTGGCGCGACCAAGGCGCTGACCCGACGCCCGTTTGGGGTGAATTTGATAACCTTACACCCGCAGCTGCTCGAATTAATCGAGGTATGCGCGGAACATCGGGTGGGCCACGTGGTGTTGGCCGGCGGGCTGCCGAGCACTGCGGCGGTGCAGGCGATCAAGCGGAGCGGAGCACGCGCCTTTTGTTTCGCCCCGGCTCTCGGATTTGCACGCAAGCTCGTGCGCATGGGCGTCGACGCGATCATCATCGAAGGCAGCGAGGCGGGTGGCCATATCGGGCCGGTTTCAACCGGCGTGCTGGCGCAGGAGATCCTGCCGCACCTCACCCAGGTTCCGGTCTTTGTCGCGGGCGGGATCGGCCGCGGAGAAGCGATACTCGCATACCTGGAGATGGGCGCCTCCGGTGTTCAGCTCGGCACCCGCTTTGTTTGCGCGCATGAATCGATCGCGCATCCCCGTTTCAAGCAGGCCTTCATCCGGGCTGCGGCGCGCGATGCCGTTGCCTCGATCCAGCTCGATCCGCACTTCCCGGTAATCCCGGTCCGCGCACTCTCTAATCCGGCAACCGCGCGGTTCGCCGCTATGCAGCGCCGGGTTATCGAGCGCTGTGCGCAAGGTGAACTGTCCCAACGGGAAGCTCAGCTCGAAATCGAGCATTTCTGGGCGGGAGCCTTGCGCCGGGCGGTGATTGACGGCGACGTCGAGGGCGGGTCCTTGATGGCTGGCCAAAGTGTCGGCTTTGTCACCTGCGAGCAGAGCACTGCCGCAATCATCGAGGAGTTGGTCGGCCAGGTTCTCGATGTTCTCGCGGCTCGCAGCGAGAGCCAGCGGCATTGCGTGCCCCGCAAAAATTTGCCGGGAGGCCCGGCGCCCGGGGATGAGTGAGGTCGCAGGCAGCGTCAGCGCAACCCGCCGCCTCCTGCGCCGTCTTCGCGACATAATGGCGGGTTCGGGCACGGCGCAGGAGCGGCTCGAGCGAATTGTCCGGGTCGTTGCCTCCGAAATGGTTGCGGAGGTCTGCTCCGTTTACATTCTGCGGGCCGGCGAAGTGCTGGAGCTGTTCGCAACCGAAGGGTTGCGCCCTGAAGCCGTGCATCGCACGCGGCTGCGTGTCGGTGAGGGCCTGGTCGGGGTCATTGCCGCGACAGCGCGGCCACTTGCCCTGGCGGACGCGCAAGCTCACCCGAATTTCGCCTATCGGCCGGAGACCGGCGAGGAAGTCTACCATTCGCTGATGGGTGTTCCGATCCTGCGCGGAAACCGGGTTCTCGGGGTTCTCGTGGTGCAGAACCGCACGCTGCGCCATTACGCCGAGGACGAAGTCGAGGTCTTGCAGACGATCGCAATGATCGTCGCCGAGCTCGCAGCCAGCGGCAATCTCGTCAATCCCCTCGAAATGGCTCAGAGCCAGGGCGGCGGAATGCTGCCGGCGAGGATCGCCGGAGTTCGGCTGAATGCCGGCCTAGCGATCGGGCTGGCGGTGTTGCACGAGCCCAGGGTGACCATCCGGCAGGTCGTCGCCGAGGACACCGACGCGGAACTGGGGCGTCTGCGCAACGCGGTTTCGGCGATGCGGGAAGCGATTGACGAACTGGTCGAAGCGAGCCGCGAATACGGTGCCGGCGAGCATCACGACGTTATCGAAACGTATCGCATGTTTGCCGCCGACCGCGGTTGGGTGATGCGCATCGCCGATGCGATCCGCAGTGGCCTCACCGCCGAGGCAGCCGTGCAGAAGGTGGCGGACGACACGCGCACCCGCATGATGCAGATCAGCGATCCCTATCTGCGCGAGCGTCTGTTCGACCTCGAGGATCTGGCAAACCGGCTGCAGCAGCATCTGGCCGGAAGGCCGCTGAGCGCCGCGTGGGCGGAACTGCCTCCCGAGTTTATTCTGGTCGCCCGTACCATGGGCCCGGCCGAGCTGCTGGATTACGCGCGGCGGCGGATCATGGGCCTCGTTCTCGAAGAAGGATCGCCTACCGCGCATGTCGCAATTGTCGCGCGTGCCTTCGACATCCCAGTAGTCGGGCGCGTCGACGATGCGACGCGGCGCATCGAGGCGGGCGACATCGTGATCGTTGACGGCGATCACGCCAATGTGCTGATCCGGCCCAGTGCCGACATCCAGCAATCCATTGCGGCCGCGGTCGAGGCGCGCAGCCGCCGCCGCGCCTATTACGAAACGTTGCGTTCGACCCCCGCGGTCAGCCGCGACGGAATCGCGATCAAGCTGATGCTGAACGCGGGGTTGTTGTTGGATCTCGCGCAGCTCGCGACGACCGGCGCGGAAGGCATCGGGCTGTTTCGCACCGAGTTCCCGCTGATGGTGCGGGACACCTTCCCGGATGTCGACGATCTCACCGAATACTACCGGCGCGTCTTCGATCAGGCCGAGCAGCGCCCCGTCATCTTCCGCACGCTCGACATCGGCGGTGACAAGGTGCTTCCCTATCTGCCCCACGCGCCCGAGGACAACCCGGCGATGGGCTGGCGGGCAATTCGCATCGGGCTCGACCGCCCGGCGATGCTGCGGCAGCAATTGCGCGCCTTGATCCGCGCCGCGCGCGGTCAGACATTGTACGTCAAGTTTCCAATGGTCGCCGAGGTCGCGGAGCTGGAGCGTGCGCGTGCGCTGGTCGGCATGGAATTGGCGCAGGCGGCTCGTGAGCGACGCAAGCTCCCGGAAGCGGTCAAGATCGGCGTCATGCTCGAAGTGCCAGCATTACTGTGGCAATTGCCGGAATTGTGCGAGCGCATCGATTTTCTGTCGGTAGGAACAAACGACCTGCTGCAGTTTCTATTTGCCTGCGACCGCGGCAACCCGCGACTGGCCGATCGCTACGATCCGCTCTCGGCGCCAATGCTGGCGCTGTTCCGCGAGATCATCGCGCATGCGCGCGCAGCCGGCACGGCGCTCAGCATGTGCGGCGACATGGCTGGTAACCCGCTCGAGGCGATGGTGCTGATCGCGCTCGGTTTCAGAACATTGTCGATGGCGGCGACGGCCATAGGCCCGGTCAAGACGATGATCCGGACGCTCGATGCGGGCGCCGTTGCCGACTATCTCGGCGAGATCGGCGCGCGCCCCGATCATTCACTGCGGCCCAAGCTCGAAGCCTACGCCCGCGACCACGAGATCGCCCTATAGCCCACAGAGGCGGGTTCGGTTAACCTCGCGTTATCGCGGAATGAGTTATGGCGTTGTTCCAACGGCTCACGATGCCCCTTCCGGAAGAAGCGCCAGACAAAGTCATCGAGCGTTGCGGGCTGCGTTCGGTCGGGGAGGAATTGCGGCAGCGACGCGAGGCGCTCGGTCTCGACCTCGCCGAAGCGGCGGCAGCGCTTCGCATCAAACCGGCCTATCTCG
>JAFASL010000661.1 GCA_019244535.1 Alphaproteobacteria bacterium | reverse complement strand
ATGCGGTCGAAGGTGGCTTTCACATCCTCGGCGGTCAGTTCGGCGCCGTCGTTGAATTGCACGTCCCGGCGCAGAAAGAAGGTGTAGGTCCTGCCGTCCTCAGCAATTTCCCAGCTATGCGCCAGGTCGGGGATAATGTTGCCGCTGTCGAACGGGTCGCGGCGGATCAGATTGTCGAACATGCAGGCCATCGCGCCGAGATTGAAAAAGGTCCCGGACTGATGAAGATCGAAATGGGGCGGACGGTTCGGGAAACCGGCCCGCAGTACACCCCCATGCTTGGGGTTGGCTTCGGGCGCCGCGAGCTTGAACCCCGAGCCGTCGAATTTATCCGGCACCTGTCCGGCGACCCCGCGGCGCGAAAGCAGCCCGTAGACGCCGGTTGCTGTGGCGGCACTGCCCTTAAAGAAATCTCGCCGCGTCCACCACATGACGCCTCCCTCCCGTTTGGTCTTTTCAGGACTGCGCACGGCGTGCTCTGATAACCCGGCGGCCGTCTGGCAGGTCTCAAATATAACAAGGCATCTCGGGAGTCACTTTTTGAATCAGTTTCAATTGGTCGAGCAAAGGACCGCACACGCCGGTGCAGACCCCGCCGCCGCGATCCTCGAGATCGATGAGCTTCAGACGCATTTCTTCACTCCGAGTGGTGTCGTGCGGGCCGTCGACGGAGTCTCCTACGCGGTGCGAAGTGGCGAGATCTTGGGGGTGGTCGGCGAGTCCGGTTGCGGCAAGAGCGTCACCGCATTGTCGGTCCTGCGCCTGGTTGCCGATCCGCCGGGGCGGATCGTGGGCGGCACGATCCGTTTCGAGGGAACCAACCTGCTTGACCTGAGCGAAAGCGAGATGGAGGGCATTCGCGGCAACGACATCTCGATGATATTCCAGGAGCCGATGACCTCGCTCAATCCGTTGATGGCGGTCGGACGCCAGATTGCCGAGGCGATTGCGCTCCATCGCGGGCTGTCGCGGCGTGACGCCTTTGATCGGGCGGTCGAGATGCTGCGGCGCGTCCACATACCTGAGGCCGAGCGGCGCGCACACGCCTATCCTCACCAGCTATCGGGCGGAATGCGGCAGCGTGTGATGATTGCGATGGCGGTGTCGTGTAATCCCAAACTGTTGATTGCCGACGAGCCGACCACCGCCCTCGACGTGACGATCCAGGCGCAGATCCTCGACTTGATGCGCGAGCTCCAGCAGACGCTCGGCACGGCCATAGTGCTGATCACCCACGATATGGGCGTGGTCGCCGAGAATGCCGACCGCGTGGTGGTGATGTACGCCGGCCGCAAGGTCGAGGAAGCGAGCGCCAAAGATTTGTTCGAGCAGCCCGGCCATCCCTATACGAAGGGGCTGCTCGGCTCGATACCCAATGTGGAGGTCGCGGCGCATACCCGGAGCCGCCGGGCGCGGCTGAACGAGATCAAGGGACTCGTACCGTCGCTCTCGCAGCTCCCGAGAGGCTGCACCTTTGCGCCCCGCTGTGGGATGGCGAGTGACGAGTGTCGCGCTTCCTTTCCACCGCTGGTGCAACACAGACCCGGCCACTGGGTCGCTTGCTGGCATGCTGAAAACGTGCTCGGAGGAGCCGCGTGAGCCCGCTCCTTGAGGTCGAGGGGCTCAAGAAGCACTTCCCGATTCATACCGGCGTGTTTTCCCGCATTTCGGGCCAGGTCTACGCGGTCGATGGCATTTCTTTTCGCATCGACCGCGGCGAGACGCTGGGGCTCGTCGGAGAGAGCGGCTGCGGCAAGTCGACGGCCGGCCGGACGATCCTCAAACTGCTCGAACCGACCGCGGGCAAAATCAGAGTGCGCGGCGAAGACATCACCGATCTGGACCAGGACCGGATGCTGCCTTACCGCCGCCAGATGCAGATGATCTACCAGGATCCGTACGCCTCTCTTAATCCGCGGATGTCGGCCGGCGAGATCGTCAGCGAGCCATTGGTCATTCACGGGGTCGGCGCCCCCAAAGATCGCCGCGAACGGGTCGCGCATCTGTTCGAACGAGTTGGCCTGCGGCCCGAATTGGCGAAGGCTTACCCGCACGAATTTTCTGGCGGTCAGCGTCAGCGCATCGGGATCGCCCGGGCGCTGGCGCTGAGTCCCGAACTGATCGTCGGTGACGAGCCGGTATCGGCTCTCGACGTATCGATCCAGGCCCAGATCATCAATTTATTGATGGATCTGCAGGACGAGTACCAGTTGTCCTATCTGTTCGTCGCGCACGATCTCGCAGTCGTCGAACACATCAGCGACCGGGTCGCGGTGATGTATCTCGGCCGCATTGTCGAGATGACCGACAAGACCACGCTCTTCGAAACACCGCTGCATCCCTATACCGAGGCGCTGCTGTCGGCGGTGCCGATCGCGAAATACGGTGCGCGTGACCGTAGGCGGGTAATCCTGACCGGCGACGTGCCGAGCCCGATCAACCCACCGCCCGGCTGCCATTTCCACACGCGTTGCCCCTACGTGATGGCTCGCTGCCGCCATGAGGCACCGCCGCTGTGCGAAGTGCAGTCGGGCCACTGGACCGCATGCCACCTGCATGACGGCGGCGTTAGATACCCACTGGCGAAGCCAGCCGAACCATGAGGATGCGCTGCCGCTGAGCTGAGCCCGGTCAGAGAGCTGCCCGTCTTGGCATCGCGCCGCGCAACCTCGGATCGAGCACGTCACGGATGCCATCGCCCAGCAGGTTGAACGCCAGCACGGTAATCGTGATTGCAACACCCGGAAACAACACCAGCCACCAGGGCGGGACTAAACCCGCATTCAGAGAATCCGCCAGCATGTTGCCCCAGGTCGGGGTCGGCGGCGGGATTCCGACCCCGAGAAAGCCGAGCGCCGCCTCGATGATGATCGCGACGCCGAGATGGGTCGTCGCGAGGATCAGATAGGGCGCAATGCATTGCGGCAGAATATGGCGCGCCATGATGCGCAGATGCGAGGCGCCGAGGCCGCGCGCCGCTTCGACATACGACAGTTCCTTCAATGAAAGCACCACTGCACGGATCACCCTGCCGCCAAACGGAATGCGGGTGATCGCGATCGCGACGATGACGGTCGCAAAACCGGCGCCGAGCGCCATCGCGATCGCCATTGCCAGAATCAGATCCGGGAAGGATTGCAGGAATTCGATGATCCGCTGGCTGACGATATCGAAGCGCCCGCCGAAATAGCCGCTGGCGAGCCCCCATAATGCGCCAAGAGTCGTACCGAAAAGCACGGCTCCGAGCGCAACGGTCAAAGACGCCCGGCTGCCGTA
>JAFASL010000646.1 GCA_019244535.1 Alphaproteobacteria bacterium | reverse complement strand
ATGCGGTCGACACATATTCCTCGATCGCCTACTACGTCGCGCCCTCGCCCGCCGGTGCGAAAGCAGGCCCGAAACCTGGTGGCAGCGAGGGCGGCGGCGAGATTGTCCGGCACGGCATCGAGGTGCAAGTCAACTGCTGTGTCGGCGACGGTCTTCGCCTTGACATCTACATCACCAACCACACCCTGGCTCCGGCCAGCCTGGGATTTAGCTGGCAATTGGACGCCGATTTCGCCGATCGCACGGAAGCCGAGCAAGGCGAGCGCCAGCAGAACGCTCCTGTAGAATGCTTCTGGGAGTCTGATGAAGGCCAGGGGAAGCTCCGCTTCGATTACCGGCATCCGCAGCTCTCCCACGCCACTGAAATTTGTTTTTCCGGTGCGGAGCATATGACCCAAAAGGACGGCACCGTTTCTTTTGGTCTGCAACTGCAGCCGCAGGAGCCTGCGCACTGCATCATCGAGGTCTTACCGATATTCTGCGGTAAAAGAGTCAGGCCGCGGTACGGCTGCGATGCCTTCGGCGCTTCCCCGGCCGATGTCGCGTTCGAGGCGGGCGTGCAGATGACCACCGGCAATGCGCAGGTGCAGCGCGTGTGGGATCGCGCTGTCTCCGACCTCGCCTCGCTCGCGCTGTTGGAAGGCGAGGCCGAGGAGCGGCTCACACCAGCCGGAGGCGTGCCGAAATACTTGGCGCTCTTTGGGCGCGATGTGCTGCTGACCGGGTTTCAGGCGGGACTGTTCGCTCCGGCGTTGCTGCGCGGCAGCTTGCGCCAAATCGCGCAATGGAACGCCACCGAGTACGACGAGCGCTTCGATAAGGAGCCGGGGCGGGTCATTCACCAACGCGAGCTCGGACCCTTGTCGCTGCTCGAGAAGAACCCGTTTCTTCACTATTACGGCGATTACTCCGCGCCCGGCCTGTTCCTGATCGACATGGCCTTGGATTTGGCGCTGACCGGCGACAAGGATTTCTTCCTGTCGATGCAGGACAAGATGCTCGCCACCCTCGAATGGATGGAGCGGGACGGCGACAGCGACGGAGACGGGCTTTACGAATACGCGACCAAGGCTGGATCGTGGGGCGAGAAGAACCAAGGGTGGAAGGATTCGCGCGAGGCCATCCTCTACGAAGACGGCCGGCTCGTCGAGGACCCTATCACGCTCGTTGAAATCCAGGGGTGTTTTTACGCGGCAAAACAGCTTCTGGGGCTCGCCTTTGCCGGCATTGGCGAGGAGCGCCGGGCGGCTGACCTGCTGGCGCAGGCCGATCGGTTAAAGCGCCGGTTCAATGAAACATTCTGGATGCCGGACAGACAATATTTCGCGCTCGCTCTCGACCCCGCGAAGAAAATCGTGCGAACCGTCGCTGCCGATCCGGGGCAGTGCCTCGCTTATGGGATTGTCGACGAAGATAGGGCGGAAGCGGTCGCGAAACGTCTGATGAGCCCCGACATATTCAGCGGCTGGGGCATTCGAACATTATCCGACCGCCACCCCGCATATAATCCGTTCGCATACCATCTGGGCTCGGTGTGGCCTGCCAGCAATTCGATCATCGGCTTTGGATTGAAGAGGTATGGGTTTGATGCACATTTGCACCGTCTGGCGAAGGCAATGTTCGATGCGGCGGAACTTTTTGACTACGACCGGCTGCCGGAAGTCTTTGGCGGCAACGCCCGTGACCAGCGCCATCCGCATCCGGGTATCTATCCGGACGCCAACTCACCGCAAGCCTGGTCAGCCGGCGCGGTTATCCTGCTGATCCACTCGATGCTCGGCCTGATCCCGGTGGCGCCGCGGCAAACTTTGATCGCTGACCCCGACCTGCCCGAATGGCTACCCGCGCTCACTTTACGGAATGTCCGCATCGGCAACGCGCAGGTGAGTCTCCATTTCCAGCGCGATGCGTCGGGCTTTACCCAGTGTGAGATAACCTGCCAGAAAGGCGAATTGCACATCTACCGGCCGCCGCCAGCGGAAGCTGGGGCGGACCGCTTCGGGCTCGCAATGCGAGCGGTAATTTCGCGCTAAGCCGGGTGGGTCGACTTCTGCTCCGTGGCGGTGCCGCCATCGTCGAGCGCGACCTTCACCCGGCGGCCGTTGCGGGTGGCCTGCGCCTGCCAGCGGCCAGTTTGGTTGAGGTGGAGATTGGTTATCCCGCTGTAGCCGTAATAGCGCAACCAACGGCGAGCCTGAATTTCGGGTGATCTCGCCGCCGCTCGCGGTACGCTATTCGTCCCAGGTGCGACGGGCGGGGGCCGCCATCCTGCCTTGGCTGAGACCACCCGCGCTCGGGTTTTATCGCCGGATTGCGCGGCGGCGGCGAGTCGGCAGAGATCACGGGTGCTCCCGGAGTGACGAAGGTGTTGGTTTGGGGCGCGCCGGTTTGCGCCGCCGCAACCCCTGGCCCGGCGAGGACCAGCGCCGCTGCGAAGATAGTCTTTTTCATATGCAAAAAACGGCTGTCGCGCAGCCCCCGTGCCGCGGGCCCGATCAGGACGGCCAGCCCTGCCGCGTCGCATAATCGGTCGCGCTCAGGCCGTACAGGAACAACAGCCAGAAAAACCCGGCGCCGGCAAAAATCCATTCGAGGGACGGCGGCCCCTTCAGGCGCATGAACAGGACGAAGATGATCGCAGCCTGGGTTGCCGCAATGCCGAAATGGACGACCGGACCCCAGACGGCGAGCCCGAGAAACGCGGCCCCGATGCTGATCCCGGTCAGCAGGATCAGGACCAGCCAGGCGATGACGTAGAGCAAGGCCGGTTCGTGTTTGGCGCTCGATCTCATGACCGGCCCACGAGGTAAATCGCCGGAAAAAGAAAAACCCAGACGGTATCGACAAAGCTCCAGTAGAGGCCGACTACCTCGAGCGGCGCGTAATAGGCAGGGGTCAGATCGCCGCGACGCACCCGCCACAGCATGTAGAAGATGAGGCCGAGGCCGATCATCAGGTGAAGCGCGTGCAGTGACGTGGCGATAAAGTAAAAAACCCAGAACAGCTCGCCCGCCGGCACCTCTGCCGGTTTTGTGATAAAATTGACCGAGGGCACGTCGTGATGGATGTAATCCAGATACCACTCGAAGCCTTTGATGCAGACAAAGGCGATACCGAGAGCGGCGGTGGCGAGCAGCCAATTTTTCAGATGGCGGCGGCGGCCATCGGCTGCGGCGTCGATCGCGAGCACCATTGTCAGGCTGCTGGTCAACAGCAGCCCGATATTGACGCTGCCGCACCACAGCACCGCATCCCTTCCGGCCTCGGCGAATTCCTTGGGATAGGCGTTGCGGTAGACGAAATAGGTGAAGATCAGCGCGCCGAAAAACAATGTCTCGGTCGCAATGAACACCCACATGCCGAGCTGCGCGGTCTCGCCCTGTTGCGAGAGCGTTGCGTACTGGATCTCGGGATGCAGGCTACGCATTTACTGCGCCGTTCTGCGCGGTGAAGCTGCCGTCTTCGGGATCATAAAGATATGGCCCCGCGGTCACGACCGGAGTCCGATCGAAATTGTGCGTCGGCGGCGGCGACGGCGTCTGCCACTCGAGCCCGGTCGCGCGCCACGGGTTGGGCCCGGCGCGCTCGCCGCGCAACAGCGACCAGCCGAGATAGCCGAGCGGCAGGATGTAGGCGAAGGCAAGGATCGAGGCACCGGCGGAAGAGAGGACGTTCCACGACTGCCATTCCACGGGATAGGTGTAATAGCGCCGCGGCATGCCAAGGTATCCGAGGATGAACTGCGGAAAGAAGGTCAGATTGAAGCCGACAAAAGTGAGGATCGCGGCCATTCGCGCCCACATTTCGGGGTAGAGCCGGCCGGTCATTTTCGGCCACCAATAATGCAGCCCGCCGAAAAAGACGCTGACCGTCCCGCCGACCATGATGTAATGGAAATGCGCAATGACAAAGTAGGTGTCCTGCAGGTGCACATCGAGCGCCAGGGTTGCCACCATAAGTCCGGTCAACCCGCCGATCGTGAACAGCAGAACAAAGCCAAGCGCATAGAGCATCGGCGCATCAAAGGTGATCGAGCCTTTGTGCAGGCTTGCCGTCCAGTTGAACACCTTGATCGCCGACGGCAGAGCGACAAAGAACGTCATCAACGAGAACACGACGCCGGCATAGATCGACATTCCGGCGGTGAACATGTGGTGGCCCCAGACAAAGAAAGTCAGGATTGCCAGCGATATCAGCGCGATCGTCATGCCGCTGTAGCCGAAGATCGGCCGGCGCGCGAAGCAGGCGATGAGCTCGCTGACCAGCCCCATCGCCGGCAGGATCATGATGTAGACGGCGGGATGCGAATAGAACCAGAACATGTGCTGAAACAGGATCGGGTCGCCGCCGTGTGCCGGCGAGAAAATGCCCACCCCCATAAACCGCTC
>JAFASL010000635.1 GCA_019244535.1 Alphaproteobacteria bacterium | reverse complement strand
ATACGCTAGAGAGACCGGCCACGATCTCCCGCTGACGGTCTTGCACCACAAGGAATTTCGCCACATATCCTCGGCGCGTTCCCGCCAACCTGTGACGGCAGCGATGACCCAGGAAACAAAGAGCTTCCAGGCAGAAGTCAGCCGACTACTCGACATAGTCGCGCATTCGCTCTACAGCGAGAAGGAAATCTTTCTCCGCGAACTAATCTCCAATGCTTCGGACGCCTGTGATCGGCTGCGTTATGCTGCGCTTACCGAGCCGCAGTTGGCCGAGGGAGATAGCGAATACCGCGTTGTCCTCACCCCAGATAAGACCGCCCGCACCTTGACCATTGCCGATAACGGCATCGGGATGAACCGGGAGGAACTGATCGACAATCTCGGCACGATCGCCCGATCCGGCACGGCGGCCTTCATGAACCAGCTTTCGGGCGATGCGCGCAAGGATATGAGCCTGATCGGGCAGTTCGGGGTCGGCTTTTATTCCGCCTTCATGGTTGCCGAAAAGGTCGAAGTGCTGAGCCGTAGGGCCGGTGAAACCCAGGGTTGGCGCTGGGTGTCGGAGGGAAAAGGCGAGTTTACGGTGGAGCCGCTGCCGGAAGCCGCCCGCGGCGCCAAAATCGTCGTGCATTTGCGGGAAGGCGAAGACGAATACCTCGACCCCGTAAAATTAAGGCGGATCGTTAAGACATACTCGGACCATATCGGATTGCCGATAGTCCTCAACGACGGGGGCAAGGAAGAGACCATCAACACCGCCTCGGCCCTGTGGACTCGCCCGCGTTCGGAAATCACTCCCGAACAATATAAGGAATTCTATCATCACGTCGGCCACAGCTTTGACGATCCGTGGCTAATCTTGCACAACAAGGCGGAAGGCGTCCTCGAATACACGAGTCTCTTGTTTATACCATCGACCAAACCGTTCGATTTGTTCGATCCCGAGCGGAAATGCCGCGTCAAGCTTTATGTCAGACGGGTATTCATCACCGACGAGGCGACTGACCTCCTCCCGGCCTATTTGCGTTTTTTGCGTGGCGTCGTCGACAGCGAGGACCTGCCGCTCAACATCAGCCGGGAGATGCTGCAATCGAACCCGATGGTCACGAGAATTCGCCAGCAGCTGACAAGGAGAATATTGAGCGAGCTCGCGAAAAAAGCCAAAGATACGCCGGATGAATACGCCAAATTCTGGGATAATTTCGGGGCCGTCTTCAAGGAGGGCCTTTACGAAGACCGCGATCATCGCGACGATTTGCTGGGACTCGCCCGGTTTCGCTCAACGATCCGCGATGGGCTCGTCTCGCTCGACGATTACGTCGCGGCGATGAAGCCGAAACAGGATGCCATCTATACGATCCACGGCGACAATCTCGACGTGATCAAGAAAAGCCCGCAACTCGAGGGGTTTCGCGCGCGCGGCGTCGAGGTGCTGTTGATGACCGACCCGATCGACGAGTTCTGGGTGACGGCGATCGGCCGACACAAGGAGAAGCCATTCAAGTCGGTGACGCGCGGCGGCATCGACCTCGACAAGATTCTCTTGTCCGAAACGCCTGCCGACAAAAGTCCTGAAGCCCCCGCGAAACTCGCCAGCCTGATAGCCATCTTCAAACTGGCGCTCGGGGATTCAGTCAAAGACGTGCGCAGTTCCGAGCGGCTGACCGATAGCGCCGTTTGTCTCGTCGCCGATGAGGGCGATATGGACATGCATCTGGAGCGGCTGCTGAAGCAACATCGTCAGCTCGATACCGCGTCTCGTCGAATTCTCGAGGTCAATCCACGCCACCCATTGATCGACCGGCTGGCGGCCAGCGTCGGAGAGCCCGGCGCGTCGGATCAGTTGTCCGAATTCGCGTGGCTCCTCTTGGACCAGGCGCGCATTGTCGAAGGCGAGCAGCTCCCGGATCCACCGGCCTTTGCCCGTCGTTTGGCTACGCTCCTCGAGCGCGGTTTGCCGCAAGCGGCATAAATCGGGCCGCGGGATCGGCTATTCTGGAAAGGGCGGGGGCGTTCCTTCAGGAAGCGCTACCTGGAAGACGTTCAGGGTGTTTCCGTCAAGGTGTAGTAGCCAATGATGGCGATCATCTCCGTCAGCCCGGTTTCGCCGAGCTTCGCTATCGCCTCGTCGACAGTCGAATCCGCAAGATGCTGCGTCTTGAACTGCTCGGCGCAGACGCGGTAGACGAGCGCCTCGTCCTGCTTTTCAAAGCGCGGCCTCTCGCCACCGTGTATGGCTCGATCGCTGCGGCCGGGCACCAGCCTTCTCGGCAAAAGCGGCGTGCGCATACCACTCGTACTGCGCGCGCCAGAACTGGGCGGTAGCGATGATTGCGAGCTCGGAAAGCCGGTCAGGCAGCGAGGTCTCCCAGCGTAAGTGCTCGCCGGGCTTTGCCGCGTGCTCGCAGATTTGGGGAGCACGGATCAGCAATTGAAACGGACCGCCAAACCGGCCCCGCCGTCCGGCGACGATCAACTCGTCAACGTGACGCTACGCGGGCGTCATCTCGGCTGGCGTGATTTCCCTACACCGAGCCAATTCCATCCTCCCATTGGCTGCGAAGACCTCGCGAGAGCGGGCCGCGCTCAGCCTATCCTCAGGGCGGCCTATCGGATAGGCAAGTTGTGCGAACGAAAGCTGGACCGAGGTTACACCGAATTAATCCGGGTGAAAGCCGATTGTCACGTGGCGCGCCCATTTGCCTGGCGATCCGCTCTCGCTGGTTACGGTCTGCGGCCGGCAAGAGCAATCCGCTTGTCAGGAGGACCGTTTCGTGGAAGTCAAAGATACCGGCAGCCGACTGGCTTGGCTGCGCAAGAGCCGAGCGGCCGCGCTCGGCTTCGGCCTGGGCGCAACGCTCGCGCTCTCACCCTTCGTATGGGCAGAAAACCCGACGGGCTCGAACAATTCGCGGCCCGCCGAGAATGCCGCGGCGGAGACAATGACCTCTCCGATCGCGCTGATGCAGCATCAAAGCTTCGCGCCATTGGTCAAAAAAGTCTCTCCGGCGGTCGTGAACATATCGGTTACCCAGAGCGCCGCGTCCGACACGATGGCAGAAGACCAGGACCAGGGGACATCCCCCAGCTTCCCCAACTCGCCGTTCGACGAGTTTCTGCGCCGTTTCTTCGATCAACAGAACCCCAACGGCCAGCGGCACCTCTTTCCGCAAATGCCGGGAGGCCAATCCCATCGGATCGCGCTCGGCTCCGGGTTCATCATCGATCCGTCCGGTTATGTGGTGACCAATAGCCACGTAGTCGGCAACGCCAGCAAGGTCGAAGTCACCTTGCAGGATGACAGCAAGTACCCGGCGAAAATCATAGGCCGCGATCCCAAGACCGATATTGCCATATTGAAAATCAAGGCCGACAAGCCGCTGCCATATGTGAGCTTTGGCGACAGCAGCGCTGCCCAGGTCGGCGACTGGGTCATGGCTGTCGGCAATCCGTTCGGACTTGGCGGAACCGTAACCACCGGCATCATCTCGGCGCGCGGACGAGATATCCATTCCGGCCCGTTCGATGATTTCCTGCAGATCGACGCGCCGATAAACCGAGGCAATTCGGGCGGCCCGACATTCAACCTGGAGGGGCAGGTCATCGGCATCAACACCGCAATTTATTCACCCAATGGCGGCAGCGTCGGTATCGGGTTCGCTGTGCCCTCCAATATTGCCAAGACTGTGGTCGCGCAACTGGAAGAGCACGGCAAGGTGAGCCGCGGCTGGCTCGGAGTGCAGATCCAAGAAGTCACGCCGGCGATAGCCGCGAGTCTCGGATTGCAGAGCGAGCGCGGTGCGCTTGTCGCCGTCGTGAACCCCAACAGCCCCGGAGCAAAGGCCGGCCTCAAGCAAGGCGACGTAATCTTGTCGTTTGACGGCAAGGAAGTCAGCCGGTTGCACGATCTCCCCCGTCTCGTGGCCGAGGCCGCGCCCGATGCGAATGCAAAAATGAAAGTCTGGCGCAATGGCCAAACGCTGGATCTGCAGGCGACGTTGGGTGAACTCGCCAATAATGAGGAGGTGGCCTCGGCCGCAAGCGAAGAAGGGCAGAACGACGCGGCGCGGACGGATGCACTCGGGATGCATTTGGCGGCCCTGAACAGTCAACTCCGCCGGGACCTGCACGCTGGAAAGGATGTGCAAGGGGTAGTCATTACCCAAGTCGATCCGGGCAGTGTCGCGGACGAGGTTGGATTAAGCGAGGGTGACATCCTGGTCGCGATCGACCAGCAACCGGTGAAAAACCCGCAAGAGGCTGCGGCAAAATTGAAAGATGCCACAGCCGCCTCAAAGAAGAGCGTTCTCCTACTTCTCAATCGTCACGGTGTTACCCAATATGTCGGTATGAACCTGAACGCAAATCAGGGCTAGATCGAACCGCAGTTGCCGTTGCAATCCTTCTCCGGGCGACACCGCTCCCGGAGGAGGATCGCGGAAAGAGGATGGCACCGGCTGATCGTTTCAGCGCAGTCGCGAGTTCTGGGCCGAATATCCTCCCGCTTCCCGCGCCGACAATGGCAAGCGGGCCTCGAGACGCTCAAGCTCGATGCGCGTGCGGGCACCGGCCCTTAACAAGCGATCCGTCGCTTCCCTGAGGCCAGCCCGGCTTTCGATGGTATCTTCAGCTAGAGCGGCGTCAAACGCTGCGAGAAACGCCGAAATGTCGTCATCGACTCGCTGACGTAGCGCGCGGTCGATAAAGGCAACACCTCCTCTGGCCTGGTTAGGGACGGCTGTGACGAGGCCATTGTCACCGTTATCGAGCGTCCCCTTGGAGGCGGAGTTCTGATGAACGAAGGGCCGGGTCGGTGCGGGCTGTGGATTTTCCACCGGCCGAGTTGTCGAATTATTCGCGAATTCGGGCCGAGTGTTGCCGTCAGGTGAGATTTCCACGCGCTGAGGACTTTTGCTTGAAATGGAGAGGTGAAGAGTTCCGCGGTGCTCGTCGGAGTTCGACTGCACACCCTTTGTTTCGAGGGAAATTTCTGTATCCCTCCTTTCAACGTGAACCGCAAGAGGCGCTGGCGTGGCATGCGGGTCAGCCGCACCAGCAGTGCTCTCGAATGCGGCATCGGTACCGCCATCAAGGGCTGTCGCTGCCTTTTTTGCAGAATCTTCGATAAAAGAGAGTTGCGGGTCAGAATTTTCGATCGGATACGAAGGTTGAGCATCAGATACGGGAGCGGCCACTTCGTTGCTCTCCGATTTCTGATCTGGCTCTTCCCCCGGCGGCATATCGTTGGCCTGTCCCTTCACCAGCCTCTCTCGGGTGTCTACTTCGGTCGGCTCGGGGCCTTCGGCCGCATCGCGCGTACGGCTTCGGCTAATAATATAGCTGATCGCAGGTGGCGAACAGTCATAAGTTCGGGCTATACTAGCTAGAGTTTCGCCGGCTTCGTATCGCTTAATGATCGAGGCCCAATCTTGTTGGGGGATTTTCCCTTTTTTGCTTGATCTTTCCATATACGGACCTTTTGACCCATAGATCTTGTTTGTGATTTGTCGGTTGACAACTCGCAAATCGCCGACGAGGATGTCCATCGACACCGTTGATCACTGATACTAAGTGAAGCGGAGGGTTGGAGCGGCGGCCACGGCCATGCTACGCGCCGAGACCTCGCGGAACCACCGACATCCAAACCCTATTTAGAAGCCGTCATAATAGCGCTTGCGCAGTCAACGGGGAAGAGGAATCCTGAGTTCCAAAACACTTTCTTGCGCCAAACTGCACCGCGTATTCACCGTTTGGCGATAGATCAGATTCGGACTATTTTGCCCGGGTTCAGTATGCCGTTGGGATCGAGCGCCCTTTTTATCGTCCGCATAACACTGATCGCTTCACCGTGCTCGGCGATCAGAAAGTCCATCTTTCCGTAGCCTACGCCATGTTCGCCCGTGCAAGTCCCGTCCATTGCGAGGGCGCGGTTGATCATGCGTTCATTCAATCGGCCGGCCTCAGCCAATTCCTCCGGACGGTTCGGGTCCAGCATAAACACCAAGTGAAAATTGCCGTCTCCAACATGCCCAACCAGGGCATAAGGGATCGGCGATTGCGCAAGATCGCGCTTGGTCTTGCTAATGCATTCAGCGAGCCGTGAGATCGGCACGCACACATCTGTCGCGAGGCCCTTGGACCCAGGGCGAAGAGCCAATGCAGCATAATAGGCATCGTGCCGCGCCTGCCACAGTTTTGAGCGCTCCTCCGGCGTAGTCGCCCAACGGAAATCGTCGCCCCCGTGCTCACTGGCAATCGCCTTTACCATCTCCGCCTGCTCCGCTACTCCGGCGGGCGTGCCATGAAATTCAAAAAACAGTGTCGGGGCCTCTTTGTGATCGAGCTTTGAATATTTGTTGATCGCAGCCATTTGGATTTCGTCGAGCAATTCGATCCGTGCAACGGGCACGCCGCTCTGGATCGTCAAGATTACAGTATCGACCGCGTCTTCGATATTCGGAAACGGGCAAACCGCAGCGGATATCGCCTCGGGGATCCCGTAGAGCCGCACAGTCAGCTCGGTAATGATGCCGAGTGTGCCTTCGGATCCGATGAATAAACGGGTCAAATCGTAACCGGCTGCCGACTTGCGCGCCCGCCGGGCGGTCCGGATCACCCTCCCGTCAGCGAGCACGACGGTCATCGCCAACACGTTCTCACGCATGGTTCCGTATCGTACCGCGTTGGTTCCCGATGCACGGGTCGCCGCCATTCCGCCAAGTGAAGCGTCGGCACCAGGGTCTATTGGGAAGAACAGCCCGGTATCGCGCAGATGTTCGTTCAGTTGTTTGCGCGTGACACCCGCTTGGACAGTAGCATCGAGGTCTTCAGCGTTGACCCGCAAAATCCCGTTCATCTGGGACATATCGATGCAAATACCGCCCGCCAATGCGGCCACATGCCCTTCCAGGGATGTCCCTGCGCCGAATGCGATAACGGGCGTCTTGTGTTTAGCGCAAAGCTTGATGATCGCCGAAACCTCAGCGGTGGTCTGGGCAAATGCGACGGCATCTGGCGAATGAGGGGCATGGTATGATTCGTCTTTGCCATGTTGCTCGCGGATCGCCGCGGCGGTGGAAAGGCGGCCACCGAGCAACTCGCGCAACGACGCGAGCAGCGATGCGTCCGCGGAAGAGCGGCTAAGAGCGGCGAATGCGGCCATGGCGGCAGCCGATCTCGATCAGTTGGGTTCGATGTTGCTCAATTACTCCCGAGCGGGCTATGGCCGCAACGAGCATTATTGGGCCGCTGGCGGCCCTGAGCAGCGGCGCCGATCCGGCAAACCAGCGGATCACTGATTTCGCCGCTGCCCGGTTCGCGATCATTCTCAAAATGTACAATCGCGCAATTGGGGCCATTTATTTCCTTCTTACCTGGCCGGACGCGGCGCTCATTGAGCAACCTGCAGAGAGGCACTAAGTTTTCCAGGACTCAAGAGGCGCGAGGCGGAGGTCGTGATGGCGCTGACGGCGGTCACCCTCGACGACAAATACACGCTGGAGAGCGGACGGGTTTATTTGACCGGCACCCACGCTCTAGTGCGTTTGCCGATGATGCAGCGCCAGCGCGACGCCGCGGCTGGTCGCAACACCGCCTGCTTCATATCGGGCTATCGCGGTTCCCCTTTGGGCGGACTCGATCAGGGCCTGTGGAATGCCCGACGTTTCCTCGAGCGCAATCACATACGCTTTCAGCCGGCGATCAACGAAGAGCTCGGCGCGACGGCGGTGTGGGGCAGCCAGCAGATCGGGTTGTTCCCTGGGCCCAAATATGACGGCGTTTTTGCCCTGTGGTACGGCAAAGGGCCTGGTGTCGACCGCAGCGGCGATGTCTTGAAGCACGGCAATGCAGCGGGCTCGGCGCCGCACGGGGGAGTTCTTCTCCTCGCCGGCGACGATCACACCTGCAAATCATCCACCCTGCCGCATCAGTCCGAATACGCCTTTATGGATGCCTGCATCCCGGTGCTGAACCCGTCCGGGGTACAGGAGATCCTCGATCTCGGCCTCTATGGCTGGGCGATGTCGCGCTATTCCGGGTGCTGGGTGGCCTTCAAGACGATCGCCGAGACGGTCGACAGCTCGGCTTCCGTCGACATCGGTCCGGACCGCGTTGAGATTGCGCTCCCCGACGACTTCGAGATGCCACCGGGCGGATTGAACATTCGCTGGCCCGACCAGCCTCTCGACCAGGAATTCCGGCTTCACAAATACAAGCTCTACGCAGCGTTGGCTTTTGCACGAGCCAATCGGCTGGACCGCATCGTCATCGACAGTCCGCGGCCGCGGTTCGGGATCCTCACCACGGGAAAATCCTACCTCGACGTGCGCCAAGCCCTGGACGATCTCGGGATCGACGATGCGCATGCCGCCGAGATCGGCTTTCGGCTCTATAAAGTTGCGATGTCCTGGCCGCTGGAGCGCGAAGGCATCCGGCATTTCGCCGAGGGGCTCGAGGAGATCCTTGTCGTCGAGGAAAAACGCGCGGTCATCGAGAATCAGTTCAAAGAGCAACTTTATAACTGGCGGGAAGACGTTCGCCCGCGGGTCATCGGCAAGTTCGACGAAAACCGCAACTGGATATTGCCATCAAACGGCGAGTTGACGCCGGCCCAGATTGCTCGGGTCATCGCGCAGCGAATTGCCCGTTTTCATACCTCGCCACGGATCGCCGAGCGCCTCGCCTTTCTCGAAGCGAAGGAACGCCAACTCGGCGGCAATGTGGTGCCGTTCAGCCGCACGCCCTATTTCTGTTCGGGCTGTCCTCACAACACCTCGACCAAGGTGCCGGAGGGAAGTCGCGCGCTCGCCGGCATAGGCTGCCACTACCTCGCGCAGTTCATGGACCGGTCTACCGCGACCTTCACGCAGATGGGCGGCGAAGGCGTTCCTTGGATCGGCCAAGCGCCGTTCACTACAACCTCGCACGTCTTCGCCAATCTCGGCGACGGCACCTACACGCATTCGGGTGTGCTGGCGATACGCGCGGCGGTCGCCGCCAACGTGAACATTACCTACAAGCTGCTCTTCAACGACGCCGTTGCGATGACCGGCGGCCAGCCGATCGATGGCGGCTTGACGGTGCCGATGCTTACCCGGCAACTCGCCGCTGAAGGTGTGCGCCGGATCGTTGTCGTGACCGACGAGCCCGACAAATATTCAGCGGGTGTCGATTTTGCGCCGGGCGCAGCGGTACGTCATCGCGACGACCTCGACGCGGTTCAACGCGAGTTGCGCGACATCGAGGGCGTCACGGCGATCGTTTACGATCAGACGTGCGCCGCCGAGAAGCGCCGGCGCCGCAAGCGCGGCCGCTTCCCCGACCCTGCCAAGCGGGTCTTTATTAACGATCTGGTCTGTGAAGGCTGCGGCGATTGCTCGAACACCTCCAACTGCCTGTCGGTGGTGCCGGTCGAGACCGAATTTGGGCGCAAACGAGAGATCGACCAGTCGAACTGCAACAAGGACTATTCCTGCCTCAAGGGCTTCTGCCCGAGTTTTGTCACGGTGCATGGCGGCGCGCTGAAGCAGCGGAAGGCCGACGATCTCGGCGAGGATGAAGCGGCGTCGCTGCCCGAGCCCGTTCACCCGAGCCTCGACGAGCCCTACGGCATTCTCGTCACGGGCGTCGGCGGAACCGGTGTCGTTACGATCGGCGCGCTGCTCGGAATGGCGGCGCATCTTGAAGGCAAGGGTTGCACAGTTCTCGACATGACCGGCCTCGCGCAAAAGGGCGGCGCCGTTTACAGCCATCTCAGGATTGCCCACCGCCCCGAGGAGATCCATGCAGTGCGGATCGCTGCCGGCGGCGCCCGTCTGCTCTTGGGATGCGATCTCGTCGTGTCGGCGAGCGCCGACGCGTTGTCGAAGCTGCAGCCCGGTTACAGCTTCGCGATCGTCAATGCGCACGAAACCGTCACCGGCGAGTTCACCCGCAGCCCCGATCTCGTCTTTCCCGGTGGCCAACTGCAGCGAAGCATCGCCAACGCGACTGGACCGGATAACTCGGAGTTTTTGGACGCGACCCGTCTCGCGACCGGCCTCCTCGGAGACGCGATCGCGAGTAACCTTTTCATGCTCGGCTACGCTTATCAGCGCGGTACAGTTCCGCTCTCGGCCGAAGCGATCGAGCGGGCGATCGCGCTGAACGGCGTCGCAGTCGAGTTCAATCAGCGCGCTTTCCGCTGGGGAAGGCGTGCCGCGGTCGATTCGGCGCTCGTTGACGAGCGTGCGACCCCACCCGCGGCGGTGCCGGCCTCTCACCGATTTTCCGAGACCCTCGATGAGGTGATCGACCGCCGGACAGCGTTCTTGACCGAGTATCAGGACGCTGCCTGTGCGGCCCGCTACACCGCCACAGTCGCGCGCGTTCGCCAGGCAGAGGCGGCAAATTGCTCGGAGGAGACGGCTCTGACGGATACGGTTGCGCGAGCTTTGTTCAAACTGATGGCGTACAAAGACGAATACGAGGTGGCTCGCCTATACACCGAAACCGATTTCCTCGAGCGCGTCGCCGATCGGTTTGAGGGACGCTACGAGCTGAATTTCCATTTGGCCCCTCCGTTGCTCGCCAAGCGCGATCCCGAGAGCGGGCACCTGCGCAAGCAGACGTACGGGCCGTGGATGCTCGCCGCTTTTCGGCTTCTTGCTAAGCTCCGCCGTGTGCGCGGCACCCCATTCGATATCTTCGGCCACACCGAGGAACGGCGGACCGAACGCCGGCTGATCGGCGATTACGAGGCCGTGCTCGACGAGATAACCACCCGGCTGTCGCCCTCGAATCATGCGACAGCGGTCGAACTCGCCGCCTTCCCTCTCGAAATCCGCGGCTTCGGCCACATAAAGCAAGCCAGTCTGGCCCGGGCAAAAGCGAAGGAGGCGTCGCTGCTCGCGCAGTTCCGGTCTGCCTCCCCTGCTCACGCTCTCGCGGCGGAATAATCAGCAGGGATCGGCTTTCCCTCAGCTAGTTTCCAGCGGAAGTGCGACAAAGCGGGAGTTGCCCTCACGTTCAACGCGCACGAGCACGTTTTTGCGTCCATTCTTTTTGGCAGCGGCGGCCTTCTGCTGCACTTCCTCGGGGGCCGACACCGCCTCGTGACCCACCGCGATCACGAGGTCTCCCGGACGCAAGGCTTGCGCGGCGGCCGGACTGTTCTGCGGGACCTCGGTGATGACGACGCCTTTAACGGCGTCCGGCAAAGAAAACTGCTTACGCAGATCGGGAGACAGCTTGCTGAGCTTGAGGCCGAGCGCATCGACGCTCGGGGGCGGTTTCGGTTTTTCGGGTTCCGGCTGCGGCGGCACCGGCCGGTTCAGGCTTAATGCCGCAATTTTGAGGTCGACTTCCTGCTCCTTGCCGTCCCGCCACATCGTCAGCTTTATCGGTGTCTCGGGCGGGGTGTCTGCGACAAGCCGGGGCAACTGGCGGCTGCGGTCGATCTGCTTGCCGTCATAAGTCAAAATAACGTCTCCCGGCTGCAGTTTGGCCTGCGCCGCCGGACTTCCAGGATCGACTGCCGCGATCATCGCGCCGCGGCCTTTGTCGAGCCCTACCGCTTCGGCAATTTCATCAGTCACCGGTTGGATACGCGCGCCGATCCAGCCGCGCTCTACCTTGCCGGTCGCCTTCAGCTGCTCGACAATCGGCCGGGCCAGCGCCGAGGGGATCGCAAAACCAATACCGATCGAACCGCCTGAAGGCGAGAAGATCGCCGTGTTGATACCGATCACCTCGCCGGCCAGGTTGAACATCGGCCCGCCGGAATTGCCACGATTGATCGAGGCGTCGGTCTGCAGAAAATCGTCATACGGCCCGGAATGAATATCTCGCGCGGTCGCAGAAATGATCCCGGACGTTACCGTGCCCCCAAGCCCGAACGGATTCCCGATCGCTAGCACCCAGTCGCCAACTTTTGTCTTTGTCGAATCTCCCCAGGCGGCAGCCGCCAGAGGTGTCTTCGGTTCGACCTTGAGCAGGGCGAGATCGGTCACCGCGTCGCGTCCGATGACCTCAGCCTGTAGGGTCGTGTCGTCGGCGAATGTCACGGTGATCTGCTCGGCATTGGCGATCACGTGGTTGTTCGTAACGACGATCCCCGACGGGTCAATGATGAAGCCGGAGCCGAGTGATGCGGCCCGCGGCGTGGGCGGATTTGTTCCGCCCGGCGCCCCTTTCTCGCCAAAGAAATCCCGGAAGAACTCGTCGAGCGGTGACCCCGGAGGCAATTGCGCCTCTGGGGTTCCCTTTGCCGGCGGCGTTGCCGCCGTCGCCTGTGTTGTCGAAATGTTGACGACCACGCCGACGAGCCGCGCGGCGAGTTGTGCAAACACCTCCGCGAAGGGGGTTTCGGGCGCCTCGGCCCGGCTCGGCGGGCTCACGCTCAGCAGCAGCGTGAGCAATGCCGCGGAAATGGCGCCCCGGGCGCCGAAGAAACGCAACAAGCATCTCCTCGTGGCTAAGCCGCGTCCGAGCTTCAGGCGCGGGAGTTCTGGGATGGGCCTTCTCGGGCGGGATATGAAATGCCCGCGGGCTGCTTGGCAAGTCGGAACAGCGGACCGAGCTGACATAACCCAAATCGCCCAGTGGCAAAGCATCATCGGCAAAGACAGCGACAGCGCAATCTTTTATGATTTCATGCTCTCGTCCAGAGGTGCCGCGATGAGGAGGATCGCGCCGAAAAGCCGCACTCCTTGAGAAAACAAATACGCTTAGACCCCCTGCAAGAATCTCCCAAGAATCTCCGTCGCGATGTCTGTTCCCTTCTGAAGCGGTCGATGGGTAGATGACTACGAGGCGCCTGCGCAGCGCCAAGATCGTCGCGACACTTGGCCCATCGAGCTCGACGCCGCAGCTGATCCGCGATCTGTTCGAAGCAGGAGTGGACGTCTTCCGACTCAACTTCAGCCATGGAACGCACAAGGACCACCAGGACCGTTTCACCGCGATTCGCCAAATTGAGAGCGCTACGGGACGCCCGATAGGCATCCTTGCCGATCTGCAAGGCCCAAAGCTGCGGCTGGGCAGTTTCGCCCAGGGTCCGATCGGGCTCGAGGCCGGTGAGCCCTTCCGGGTTGACCTCGACCAACACCTCGGGGACCGACGCCGAGCGCCACTGCCACATCCTGAAATCTTCGAAGCGCTGAGCCCGGGGACCGAGCTGCTCGTCGACGACGGCAAGGTTCGGCTTCGCGTGGAAACATGCGGCGCGGGATTCGCCGATACGCAATGCCTGGTCGGCGGAACCCTTTCCGACCGCAAAGGGGTGAACGTACCGAATGCTGTGTTGCCGCTATCCGCGGTGACGGAGAAGGATCGAGCCGATCTCGCTTTCGCGCTCGAGCAAGGTGCCGACTGGATCGCTTTCTCTTTTGTTCAGCGTCCCGATGATGTGGCCGAGGGCCGGAAGCTGGTAGCCGGCCGCGCCGGGGTGATGGTTAAGCTCGAAAAGCCGTCGGCCATTCACCGCCTGCCCGAGATCATCGAGCTTGCCGATGGTTTCATGGTGGCCCGCGGTGATTTGGGTGTCGAGATGCCGCCCGAGGACGTCCCGAGCGTGCAGAAGCAGGTCATCCATGCCTGCCGTCTGGCGGGGAAGCCGGTGATTGTGGCGACGCAGATGCTCGAGTCGATGATCGGATCGCCGGCGCCGACCCGCGCCGAGGCGTCCGATGTTGCCACGGCCGTTTACGAGGGGGCGGACGCCGTGATGCTGTCGGCCGAGACAGCGGCGGGACGCTATCCCGTCGAGTCGGTCGCAATGATGGATCGGATTGCGTGCAGAGTGCAAAAAGACCCGCTCTATCACTCCGTGTTGGAGGGCACGCTCATTGAGCATGAGCATACCGCTCCCGACGCTATTAGCGCCGCCGCCTGCCAAGTCGCCGCTCTGGTCGGCGCGGCGGCGATCGTCTCTTATACGACGTCTGGCGCGACGGCCTTGCGCGCGGCGCGTGAACGACCCAAAGCCCCGATCCTGGTGTTGACCTCCAGGCTCGGAACCGCCCGGCGTCTTGCGGTTTTGTGGGGCGCGCATTGCGTGCACACCCGAGACGTGAAAAGCTTTGGGGACATGGTGCATCAGGCGGTGCGCATCGCCCACCGAGAGAAGATCGCCGAGCCGGGCCAGCGCGTGGTTATCACTGCGGGCGTGCCATTCGGCACACCCGGGGCAACGAACGTCCTCAGAATCGCCTGGGTCGATCGCTGAAGCAGATCGGCTTTCGCAAAATCACGTCGAAGGACGAGGACTGCGCGGAGCACAATCCCTCTGTCGTCGCCTGATTCGCCTTTGATCGTGGGTTAGATTTGTTTTAGGACCAAGCGCAGCTTTGCAGCAGCGAAGGGCAGCGGGACTGATGCGTTCCCTGAATTTGGGGATTAGGCACGGGGTTTGATGGATCTCTCAGTTGTCATCCCGGCACAGGACGAGGGGGACAATGTCGTGCCCCTAATCGCCGAGATTCGCGCCGCTCTTGACGGCTTGTTGATTTACGAAATCGTTTATGTCGACGATGGCAGCAGGGATGCCACGGCAGCTGAAATCTCTCAGCTCCAAATGCAGACACCGCAGTTGCGTTTGCTGCAGCACGCCCGCAATTGCGGGCAGAGCGCCGCGATCCGGACCGGGGTCAGGGCGGCGCGCGCGCCGTGGATTGCAACGCTTGACGGCGATGGCCAGAACGATCCCGCCGACATCCCGAGATTGTGGCGGACGGGCCTCACCGCGTCATCGACGCCGCCGCTGTTGATAACCGGGTATCGCGAAGATCGCCAGGACAGCTGGACAAAGCGATCCGCGTCGCAAGTCGCAAACTTCTTTCGGCGCCGATTGCTCGGCGATGACACGCCAGACACCGGCTGCGGCTTGAAGTTGTTCCCGCGTTCCTTGTTTCTTGACTTGCCCTATTTCGATCACATGCACCGATTTCTTCCGGCGCTGGTGTTGCGCGAGGGCGGCACGGTCAGGTCGGTGCGCGTCAACCACCGTCCGCGGCGCCGAGGCGTCTCGAAATACGGCATCTTCGATCGGCTCGGGGTCAGCATTATCGATCTTTTTGGCGTGATCTGGCTCCAGCGCCGAGCTTCTCGATCGCATCTCATCGAAGAAGTGTCCCGCGAATCAGAAACGAGTTCGACCTCTTCCAAAGTTTCCGTGATGCGGTAATGCCACAGATCGGAAAGCTGGCCAAATCTCTTCCGCCTGGTGCGTGGCAGCGTGCAGTTCGCCTCCTCATCCTCGGCCTTCTGATAGGCGGCGCCGTCGCAGCGTGGCGTTGGAGGGCGGTTCTCAATCCGATGGCGATTACGACTACCATCGGCAGTTACCCTGCAGCTCCACTTGCGTTTATCGCCGCCCATATCGCCGCTAGCCTGGTGTTCGTCCCGCGCACCTTATTGGCCATTGTCGCCGGCGTGCTCTTCGGCGCCGGGTGGGGGATCGTCTGGGGCGCATTGGGAAGCGTCGCCGGAGCGGCCGCAGGCTTTCTCCTCGCTCGCTATCTCGGTTTAGGATTTGTAAGATTCCAGCGCGCGCCGCGCATCACACCGCTGGTGGAGCGAATTGAACGGGGCGGCTGGCGCTCCGTGGCCTTACTGCGGCTGATCCCGATCATACCCCACAGTCTTGCCAATTTTGGGCTGGGACTGACCCGCCTGCCGCTAGGTGCCTACGCCTTCGGATCGTTGATCGGCCAGTTGCCTTTGACGATCGCCTACGCCGAGCTCGGTGCCGCAGGAGAGAAATTACTAATCGGCTCTCCGGGATGGTTACAACCGACCCTGGTCGGCTTGGCAGTCCTCTCGCTGTCGCTCTTGTCTCCCGCCTATCTAAGTCGCCGTTCCCGTTCGCCGGTCAGCAAGGCTTTCGGCTCAGGGCCGCCAGTGGCCCAGTCGAGGAGTTCGACCGTGTGTACGATCGGCACCGGGCAACCGCCGGCAAGCTGAGTTATGCAGCCAATGTTGCCGGTCGCAACAAGATCGGGCTCAGTCGCAGCAATGTTGGCCAACTTGCGGTCCCGCAGCGCATCGGCAATCTGTGGCTGCAGGAGATTGTAGGTGCCCGCGGAGCCGCAGCAGAGATGCCCTTCGGGTACCTCTAGCGATTCGAAGCCGGCGGCTTCAAGGAGCCTCTTTGGTCCTGCGTGTAGCTTTTGCCCGTGCTGCATTGAGCAGGCGGAATGATAAGCGACCCGCCGATTTTCCGAACTGACGACGCCCGAGGTTCGGTTGAGGCCAAGCGTCCCGATGACCTCGGACACATCCCTAGCAAGCCCAGCGATGCGCGCCGCTTTCTCGGCGTAAGCCGGATCTTCACGCAGCATAAAGCCGTAATCCTTGACCGTCGTACCGCACCCCGAGGCATTGATGACCACGGCGTCTAGCCCGGACGCCACGCGCTCGCATTCCCAGGCGTCAATATTGGCGCGAGCGAACCTCAGCGCCGAAGCTCCCTGCCCAAGATGATGGACGAGCGCCCCGCAACAGCCGGCGCCCTTTGCCACAACCACCTCACAGCCATGGCGGGTCAAGAGCCGGACCGTTGCTGCGTTGATCCCAGGCGCCAAAACCCTCTGCGCACAGCCGGACAGCAGCGCGACCCGCAGCCGCCGCCCGCCTTCGGCGGGAAATATCTGCGGCCGATCCGCCGCAGAGGCAGGTGGAATTTCATCGGGAGTCAGCGCCAGCAGAGGCGAGAGCCACTTGGGCAGGTATCGCGCCGAAGGTTTAGCGATTATGGCGCAACGCAGAGCCAGCCGGAAGAGCGGCGGCCGTGACAGCACTGTGCCGAGCAATTTGCGCA
>JAFASL010000514.1 GCA_019244535.1 Alphaproteobacteria bacterium | reverse complement strand
GGGCGGGCAGCGGCAGCGCGTCGCGATCGCGCGGGCTTTGGCGATGAACCCCGCCGTCATGCTGTGCGACGAGGTCACTTCGGCGCTCGATCCCGAACTGGTCGGCGAAGTCCTGGGGGTCATCGAGCAGCTCGCGCGCGAGGGGATGACAATGATCATCGTGACCCACGAGGTCGCTTTTGCCCATGAGGTCGCCGATGTCGTCGCATTTATGAGCGACGGGGTCATCGTTGAGAGCGGCCCGCCCGCGCAGCTCCTCGAAAACCCGCAAAATCCGAGGACCCGCGGCTTTCTCGCCCGCTTTCATCGATTTATGGGCGGATTTTCGGGAGCTGCGTAGTACCGGCCGGCTCCGAAAGCGGGTAGGCTCATTCTTTGAAGTTTGTCTCTGAGAGGGCGGGAGGAACCGATGCGCGGCGTTGTCTTTACGGGTGATCGCCAGATTGAGCTGATGGAGTTTCCGGACCCGACCCCGGGACCGGACGAGGTCGTCGTCGAGATGAAGGCCTCGGGCATGTGCGGCAGCGATCTCCACCAGTATCGCCGGCCCAAATCGGGCGGCGAGTCGATCGGCGGCTTGCCGGTCAACCCCAACCCGGTCATTGGCGGCCACGAGCCCTGTGGCGTCGTCGCGGCGGTCGGCTCCGGCGTCAGCGAGAAGATGGCGCGCGTCGGCCAGCGCGTCATGGTTCACCACTATAAAGGCTGCACGGTGTGCGAGCACTGCCGTTCGGGCTGGTCCCAGCTGTGCCAGGAAGAGCCGGTGCTCGTTTATGGCAATAACGCCCATGGCGGGCATGCGCGCTATCTGAAGGTTCCTGCTTTTACCCTCGTGCCATTGCACGACGCGCTGTCCTTCACCGCCGGAGCGGCGATTTCGTGCGGCACCGGGACGGCCTACGGCGCATTGCGCCGGCTGAACATCTCCGGCAACGACACGATCGCGCTGTTCGGCCAGGGTCCGGTCGGATTGTCGGCGACGCAATTGGCCGCGGCGATGGGCGCCCGCGTCATCGCGCTCGATGTGAGCCCGGAGCGGCTTTCCCGGGCCAAGGAGTTCGGCGCCTGGGAAACCGTCAACCCTCGCTCGAACGATCCTGTTGGTGCGATCAAGGATCTGACCCATGGCGGCGCTGATTTCACGCTAGACACGTCGAGCCAGCCCGAGGGCCGCATCTCAGCGGTGCGCAGCGCCAAGGTCTGGGGCACAGTTTGCTTTGTCGGCGAACGCAACAATGTGACGATCGACGTCAGCCCGCACATGCTGCGCAAGCAATTGACAATCATCGGCTCCTGGACCTTCTCGTGGCAGGGCCAGGCCGACTGCGCTCGCTTCTGCGTCGACCACAAGGTCGATGTCGACCGGCTTTTCACGCACCAATGGAAGCTCGAACAGGCCGAAGAGGCCTATCGCCTGTTCGATACGCAGACCACCGGCAAGGGCGTTTTCCTGATCTAGCGGAGAAGAATGATGGCACGGCAAGGCTATCTGATCATCGACAGCGACCTGCATATGATGGAGCCCAACGATCTGTGGGCGCGCTATCTCGACGGGCCGCACCGGGCCAATGCGCCGCGCTTTTACGGCGAGCAGCAGCGCCAATTGGCGGAGAGCTCACAGGATAAAGGCAACGCCGACAGGATCGAGGGCATCGAGGTGCAGGGGCTGGCGATCCCGGCGCACGGCAAATTGGAAGGTGCGGCCGTTTCGCGGCGCGAATTGCGGCGGCGCAGCCGCGCCCGCCACCCGCACTTCAACGTCGCGCGGGCGCGCGGTTTCGACCCCGAGTCGACATTGACGGCGATGGACATCGAAGGAATCGACGTCGCGGTGATGTACGGCACTCGCGGGCGGCAGATCCTGTGTCACGACGATCTGGCGCCGGATTATGCGGCGGCACTCGCCCGCGCCTACAACAATTGGGCCGCCGATTACTGCAAGACCGACCAGCAGCGGCTCAAATTCGCCGCTCAGATTGCAATGCATGATATTCCCAGTGCGGTCGAGGAGGCACGCCGCTGCGTCATCGAACTGGGCGCCGTTGCCGTCATCGGCACGCCCAACCCAGTCAATGGCCAGCATCTCCACGACGAGGCGTGCGAGCCGCTGTGGAACGCGCTCGAGCGATTGAACGTGCCGATCGGCTATCACCCGACCGGCACCACCGCGCTCAAGGACGACGCCGGGCGGCGCTATGTCGGGCATGCCAATTTCCACCCGATCGCGCACGCGATCCGCAACCCGGTCGAGCTGATGGGGGCGCTCGCCAGCATGACCACCGGCGGCGTCCTCGAACGTCATCCGAAATTGCGTTGCGCGTTTCTCGAAGGCACCGCCGGGTGGCTTTACTGGTGGCTGTGGCGGCTGGATGACCAGTGGGAGAAATTCGGGCCGGGCTGCGAGCGCCAGATTACGATGCTGCCGAGCGAATATTTCAAGCGCCAATGCTACATCGCGCTCGATGTGGACGAGGAGCCGGCCGTCGATGTCGTCAACAAGCTCGGTGCGGAATACTTTGTCGTCTCGTCCGACTACCCGCACTCCGACGGCGCCTTCCCCGAGGCGATCGAGCAGTTCCTGAGCCTGCCGCTCGATGACGAGCAGCGCCGGAAGATCCTGTGGGACAATTGCGCGCGCCTCTACGATATCGCCACACCTGCAGGCCCGTTGACGCGGGACCAGCAGGCGGTCTCAGCCGCGCAGTAGCCCCTCAGCCCACCCCCGGAACGCCCGCCCTTGCGGGCGGCCATCCGGGGGCTCTCCCCCGCAAGCGGGGAGAGCGAGAGCCCCAGGCGTCTACTGCGCGCGTATAGCGGCGGCACTCGATCCGCAACATGTCGCGGAAATGTGGCCGCATTTTCTGCGTCCACGGTGTGTCCGCTGCTTTTCGCCATTCGGTCGATTTCAACACCTCGGGTGAGGTCAGGTGGTAAAGCGCGACATAGCGTTGCGTGCCGCCCGTTCCGCGATAGCGGCGGGCGCATAAGACCCCGGGCACGCCACCCAAGGCGGGGATGTGCTCACTGTTATACCATTCGTTGAATTCGTGGTCGTGCTCGGGCGCGACATTCATTCCGATCATGAAAAGCGCTGCAGCGCCCGCCGGCGCCGTGCGGTCCCCAGGGAGCAATTGCTCGCCCTCGTACCGCAAAATGCTCTTGCGGAATTTTGCGGTACGCTTGGTCCAAGGGGAACCGTTGTCGCCGCCGACCGCGAGATAGGGCGGGCTGTGCAGCACACCGACATTGTCGAGGTCATAGGTCGCGACCGAAATTTTCGGGTTCTCGGTACCGATCCAGCGGTCGGCGTTCAGAAAGCCCGGCACTCGAAGGCGCTCGGGGATGTGTTCCAGGTCGTACCAGTCGTGAAACTCGTCCTCCGGGGCTGCCGAGAAATCCATCGCCGCAATCAGAATACCTTTGGCCATCGTTCCCTCCCAAAGACGATCCGCATCTTCACCTTTCACGCCCCCTCGTTCAACAACCGAGCGGGTTTCCGGGCCGGGCTGCGACTGTACAGGACCGATGGCAGGTGCTTAATTCCCGCCTCTTGTATGACCGGCGCGGAGGGCCAGAATCTGTCTATGCAGACGACCAACGAGATCCGCTCCGCATTTCTCGACTATTTCGCGCGCCATGGGCACGAGATCGTCCCGTCGAGCCCGCTGGTGCCGCGCAACGATCCGACTTTGCTGTTCACCAATGCCGGGATGGTGCAGTTCAAAAACGTCTTCACCGGCCTCGAAAAGCGGCCGTACCAGCGCGCGACGACGGCGCAGAAATGCGTGCGCGCCGGCGGCAAGCACAATGATCTGGAGAACGTCGGCTATACCGCCCGGCACCATACTTTCTTCGAGATGCTGGGTAATTTTTCGTTTGGCGACTACTTCAAGGAGCGGGCGATCGAGCTGGCCTGGAACCTGATCACCCGCGATTTCGGGCTGCCCCGCGACCGCCTCGTCGTGACGGTCTATGCCGAGGACGACGAGGCAGCGACAGCATGGGCGAAGGTAGCCGGGCTGCCGCAGTCGAAAATCATCCGCATCGCGACCTCCGACAATTTTTGGGCGATGGGCGATGTCGGGCCGTGCGGTCCGTGTTCTGAGATCTTCTATGACCACGGTGAGGGCATTCCCGGCGGCCCGCCGGGCAGCGACGATGCGGAGGGCGACCGCTTTGTCGAAATCTGGAACCTCGTCTTTATGCAATTCGAGCAACTCGGCACGGGGGAGCGCGTGCCTTTGCCGCGCGCCTCGGTCGATACCGGCATGGGGTTGGAGCGAATAGCCGCGGTCCTGCAAGGCAAGCACGACAATTACGACATCGACCTCTTTCGAGCGCTGATCCTCGCCTCGGCCGAAGCCTCGGGGGTCGCGCCGGACGGGCCGCATGCCGTCTCCCACCGCGTCATCGCCGATCACCTGCGCGCCTCGGCGTTTCTGATCGCCGACGGGGTGTTGCCGAGCAAGGAAGGGCGCGGCTATGTGCTGCGTCGGATCATGCGCCGCGGGATGCGCCACGCCCATATGCTCGGCTGCAAGGACCCGCTGATGTGGCGGCTGGTGCCGGCATTGGCGCAGCAGATGGGCGCCGCCTATCCCGAGTTGCTGCGGGCGCGGCCGCTGATCACTGAGACGTTGCGGTTTGAGGAAACCAACTTCAAGCAGATGCTCGACCGTGGGCTGCGCCTGCTCGAAGATGAGACGGCGCGGCTCGGGCCCGGCGAGGCGCTGCCCGGCGAAGTCGCCTTCCGGCTCTATGACACCTACGGCTTTCCGCTGGACTTGACCGAGGACGTGCTGCGCGGCGAAGGCCGCAGGGTGGCGGTGAAGGGCTTCACGGCGGCAATGGCCCGGCAGCGCGAGGAAGCCCGCAAGAACTGGGTCGGTTCCGGCGAGGCGGCGACAGAAGCGGTGTGGTTCGGACTGCGCGAGGAGGTCGGCGCCACCGAGTTTCTCGGCTATGAAACAGAGAGCGCCGAGGGAGTCGTTCTCGCGATCGTCCGCGACGGTGTTCGGATCGCCGAGGCGGCGGCGGGGGACGACATCGGCGTCATCGTCAACCAGACCCCGT
>JAFASL010000813.1 GCA_019244535.1 Alphaproteobacteria bacterium | reverse complement strand
CCGTCGTTCTTCACCTGCGGCGGGCCGATGGCGAGCGAGGCCGGCTCGACGGCGCTGACCGGGCCGCGCAATTTCGACAAGGCGAAGCAGCTGATCAAGGAAGCCGGCTATCAGGGCGAGAAGATCGTCGTGCTCGATGCGGTCGATCAGCCGAACCCGCATGTTCAGGCGCTGGTCGTATCCGACCTGCTGAAGAGGCTCGGTCTCAATGTTGAGCTGGTGTCGGCCGATTGGGGCACGGTCGTGACCCGGCGCGCCTCAAAAAAGCCGATCGAGGAGGGCGGCTGGAACGTGTTCGGCACCGGCTGGGTCGGCGCCGACCTGCTCGATCCGACGGTCAACCTGCCGCTGCAGACCAAGGGCGACACGGCCTGGTTCGGCTGGCCCAAGGACGACAAGCTCGAAGCGTTGCGCGCGCAATGGATCAAGGCCGAGAGCCTGGCCGAGCGCAAGAAGCTGGCCGACCAGATCCAGGAGCGCGCGTTCGAGGTCGTGCCCTACCTGCCGACCGGGCAATGGAAGCCGGTGACCGCCTACCGTAAGAATGTGAAGGGGATCATCCAGGCTCCGGCGTTTTTGATGTGGAATGTGGAGAAGACCTGACTTGCTCAAGCCCTGCCGAATAGGATGGCGAGCCAGTGGCCGAGCGCGACGGCAGTCAGGCACAACACGACCGAGAGCACTATGTTGGCCCCGGCGTAAAGCAGGCGTCCGTCCCTTGCGAGCTCGAAGGTCTGCAGACTGAAAGCCGAAAACGTCGTAAACCCGCCGCACAGGCCGACCATGACGAAGGCCTGCGCCTCGATTGGAACCACAACGCGCCCGTTTGGCCCGGTCAATGTCGCAACAAACCCGATCACCAACGAGCCGAGGATGTTGACGAGGATCGTGCCCCAGGGAAACTTCCAGCCGATGAGCAGCGCGACTTTCATCCCCAGCCACAACCGCGCGATGCTACCGATTGCACCGCCGAGCGCAACCACGAGATAAGTCAGCATTGTGGGATCCGCTTTTCTTTAGAGGTCGTGCCAACGATTGCGTTTGCGCTCGCTAATCGCGATCTTCCGTGGCGAGCCGGCGCAGCACCTCCAGGTCGGCGCCGTAACGCAGCCATTCGCCGAGATGCCCCATGCCGAGGCGGTGATAGAAATTGCGCGCCGGGTTCCAGTCCAGCACCTGAAAGTCGATCCGGGCCCAGCCGCGCTCGATCGCGATCGCTGCGAGCCGCGTCATCAGCCGCCGTCCGACCCCACGGCCGCGCGCCGCTTCAGTGACATAGAGATCTTCGAGGTACATCCCCGGGCGGCCGAGCCAGGTTGAAAATCGCGCGTGAAACAGCGCTAAGCCGGCCGGCTCCCCATCGAGGAAAGCCAGGATCGCCTCAAATTGGCGGTCTGGTCCGAAGCCGTGCCGGCGCAAATCATCTTCGGTCGCGACAACGGCAACTGGCGCTTTTTCATAGACCGCAAGTTCGCGAATGAGCCGCAGCACAAGGTCGGCATCCGCCGGCTCGGCGAGCCGGATAGCGATATCGTTCATCAAATCCTCTACTTGTTCCGCAATTTTTCACTCTCCAGTGCCAGCGGCGCGCGCCTCAATCAACACGGCTTGCAGCCCCGCGGTCAAATGCCAGCTATGACCAGCCACCGTTAATCCTGGTCGTCGCAAGAATCCTCCGCGCTCCAAGCCTCTCGCCCCTCTTTGAGGAGAAAGCCGATGATCACGATCGAGGTCGCGCCGTCGATCCACCACGCGCCGAATAGGAGCTGAGCGAGCAAACCCGCAACGACGGCAGTAGAGAGATAGCAGCACGCAACCGACTCTGCCTTGTCGGCGCGGAGGGCGAAGCTGTCGATTTGCTCGGCGATGCGCCTCTTTTCCATCGCCAGAAAATACATGGTCGGGACTGCTGCCGCCGCGACGCCGAAGCCTGGGATGGAAAATTCCTGACCTTGGCGGTGCCAGAAGCCATAACCGGCGCTCGCCGCGACATAGGCCGTCAGCGCGAACAGAAGCGCCGCCGCGGCGCGACTCGCCTGTCGTTCGATCGCCTTGGAGAATTCTTCGCCGTGCAACAGTTCGACCCGCAGTCGCCAAAGCAACACACCGGCGGAGGCCAGCTCGATCTCACTGTCCGCACCGAATGCGACCAGAGATAGGCTCCCGGCGGCCAAACCCGATCCGATCGCAACAGCCGCCTCGACGACCAGCCATCCAACCGTCAGCCACTCGAGATGGAACGCACGGCGGATCAGACCCGCCCGGTTCAGCGCAGCCATGCTTCCTCGACGGTGCCAGCTATATGTAACATCTGCTGCAAGTAGCTGGCGCCCGGCATCGCTCAGCACTAAGCCTATCGAAACGATGAGAGCATCGCCGCCCAATTCGCAAAGCCGAGATTTCCGGTGGTTTCTGCAGGAAGGTGGCAGCGCCTGCGGCGATCTCGGCACCTTTATTCCGCAGGTGATCGGGGCGATTACGGTAGCCGGGCTGGCGCCGGCCGGTGTGCTGTTCGGCTTTGCCGCGTTCCTGATCGGAACCGGGTTGTTCTACAGCCTGCCGATGCCGGTTCAACCGATGAAGGCGGTATCGGCCGTGATCCTCACCGGCGGGTTGCGGCCTGGCGAGGTGGCCGCAGCCGGGCTGATGCTCGGCGTTATCCTTCTGGTGCTCGGCGCAACCAATGCTATTGGCCGTTTTGCTCGGCTCATTCCGCAATCCGTCAGCACCGGGCTGCAACTCGGGCTTGGCCTGTTAATGGGTTCGCTCGGGATCAGGCTGATGCTCGAAACGCCGCTGATCGGCATCGGTTCGCTGGCTCTTCTGGTTCTGCTGGCGCGCATTCCCCGTTTTCCGGCCGCGCCGGTCACGCTTGGAGCGGCTATCGTTGCGGGTTGGGCGAGCAGCAACGCGGCGCCGCCGCACCTCTCCTTCGCGTGGAGCGCACCGCACCTAGTCATGCCGAATTGGCCGGAGGTGTGGCGCAGTTTTGAAATCGCCGTTCTGCCGCAGCTTTCGCTTACCTTGACGAACGCAGTGATCGTCACGGCGAGCCTGGCCCGCGAACTCTTTCCCGGCGCCGGTGAGATTGCGAGCGAGCGTAACCTCGCGCTCTCCTCGGGTCTGGCGAACATTCTGCTGAGCCCGTTCGGAGCAATGCCGATGTGCCACGGCGCCGGCGGGTTGCAGGCGCAATACCGCTTCGGCGCAAGAACCGGACTTGCGCCAATTCTCTTCGGTTCGGCGCTGCTCATCCTCGCAGTCGGCCTCGCCGACAATGCGGCGGCGGTGCTCGCGATAATCCCGGCCGGAGCGGTAGGAGCACTACTCATAATGGCGGGAACCGATTTGGCGGTTTCACGCCGGCTGTTCGATGCGCGCCCATCATGCTGGCCGGTGATCGGGGGTACTGCGCTAGGAACACTCATCCTCAATCCGGCACTCGGGTTAGTGCTCGGTTGGGTCAGCGAACTGGTGCGCGCAACGATCGTGCGGCGCCTCGCAGCGCAGGCGAAATGACGCCGAGACAATTTCAAACTGAGAGGCTAGCTCTGGTCGGCCGATCTCCAAGGGTGTCGAAAAATTTTACAGACACGGTTGACACAGAGCATCGAGTGAGTTCGCTCTCATCGCTTGCGCACGCCCGTTCGCTGGACCGCGGCGCGACAGCGACCGAGGGGGTGCTCTGTCTGTAATCCATGGTCAGTGTCGAAAAGCTTTACACCAACTGTGTCGGGATACTGTGAAGTGATTGATCGGAAATGATGGCATAAAAATTGCCCTATCCTCGGGTTTATTGGCTTGCCGGCAGACTCGCATTGTCCGAGAAGCCTCCACCATCGACTGCGCAGAGAGCCGTGAAGCTGGGTCTGTCCTTGGCTTTCTCTCCGCTGGCGCATCGCCGGGGCCGGCGCTGGCTCAAACCGCCAATCTGATCGGAAAGGAAATCTCCGTTCCTGTGCATCTGCAGGACGGGAAAGAACTGGAAACGTCCATTCCGGATCTGATTGCGTTT
Organism: Alphaproteobacteria bacterium; assembly: GCA_019244535.1. Taxonomy (GTDB): domain Bacteria; phylum Pseudomonadota; class Alphaproteobacteria; order ATCC43930; family CGMCC-115725; genus AP-15. The sequence goes on along the minus strand of JAFASL010000813.1, from coordinate 4,225 downwards.
GGAGAAAAGCTGTTCACGGCGAGATGGACTTCCCAGGAGGGTCAAGGACGCCCGCTCACTAAAGGAACGGGAAGCCCGCTAGCCGAACCGAACTCACCTCTGGTTTTTCCACGAAACTTCGACCGGATGTCGGGTCCCGACTCGAACTCCTGCGCCGGCTGCCACAACACGCCATTCGGCGGCGGCGGCGGTGATCGGGTGAGCGAGGTTTTCGTTCTGGGCCAGCGCTTTGATTTTTGACCTTCGATCACACCGACACGATGCCGACCGGCGACGCCATGGACGAGGCCGGCACCATGGTGACGATGGAGAACGCGTTCAACGAGCGCAAGACGATCGGGATGAACGGGTCCGGTTTTATCGAAATGCTGGCCCGTCAGATGACCGCCGATCTCCAGGCTCAGCGGGATGTGATCCCTGCGGGCGCGAGCGCAGCCTTGAGCACTAAGGGCATTTCTTTCGGTACCCTAGTCCACAACAGCGACGGCAGCTGGAACACCTCCAAAGTGCAAGGCATCCCCGCCCCGAGCCTGACCTCCTCCAAGACGAGCCCGCCTAGTCTGATCATCCGGCCGTTCCACCAAGTCGGAAACGTCATTTCGGTCCGTCAGTTTACAAATAATGCATTCAACCATCATCACGGCATACAGTCGGAGGACCGCTTCGGGTTGGGGACCGACCAGGATGGCGACGGCTTCGCCAACGAGCTCACCGCCGCTGACATCACTGCCGCGACATTGTTTCAGATCGCGATGAATGTCCCGGGGCGGGTAATCCCGCGCGATGCCGCGGTCCAAGGGGCAATTGCGAGCGGCGAGCGTCTGTTCGGGAGCGTTGGTTGCACGACCTGTCATGTCCCGGCGCTGCCGCTCGCCAGCGACAACAACCCCGGGGCTCCCGGCAAGCCGGGGTGGATGTATACGGAGCCCGGCCCATACAACCCGGTTATCGGATCGAATGCGCCGAACCTGATCCCCGGTCCGGTAAATTACCCGGTCAGCGCACCTCCTCTCGTGATCGACCTGACCAGCGATCGCCTGCCGCAGCCGCGCCTCAAAGCGGTCGCCGGGATAGTCTGGGTGCCCGCCTATACCGACCTCAAGCTCCACAACCTGTGCGACGGCCCGAACGACCCCAACGCCGAGCCGCTCGACCAGAACCAGCCTGCCGGCTCCGCCGGTTTCTTTGCGGGCAACCAACAATTTATCACCCGCAAGCTTTGGGGCCTTTATAACCAGGGCCCATTCGGGCATTCGGGCAAATTCACGACGATGCGCGAGGCGATCAACCTTGGCCACAACGGTGAAGCCACCATGGCGCGCCTGGCGTTCCAGGCGTTGCCGGCGCCGCAGCAGGATACAGTGATCGAATTCCTCAAATCGCTACAAATCCTGCCACCTGGGACGCCTTGCCGCGTCGTCGACGAGCGCAACAACTGCCGTGAGGGTGAGGAGAACGACGCGCGCAACCAGCGTTAGGTTTGCGGGCAGGGGCTCGAGCCGGCGCGGCTCATTTATTGGGACCTTGCGACATTTGGGTCGCGCGCAAGTGCGTCCCGCCGCGCCTCCTTGAGGACGTCAGGTCCTCGCGTCAGATGCCATGTCTCGTTCACCGATCGCACGGTAAACTCGCCGCCGGAAAAATCGATTTCGTTGATTGCGCAAGGGTCCTGGCCGAGCCGCCAATAGCGCGACAGCGGGAGATCGTGCGCATGCAGCAGGATGACGCGGTTGACGCTGTCATGCCCGACGATCACGACGGTGTCCTCCGGGCGGCTGTCGATTACGTTCCGCAATGCCGCGACGACGCGAGCGAGCACCTCCTGGAGGCTCTCGCCTCCCGGAATGTCTGCCCATTGCGGCGATCGGTACCAAGTCGCGAGCGCTTCGGGCGATTTGCGCCGCACGTCCTCCGGCGTCAGCCCTTGCCATTCGCCATAATCGATGTCGATCAGTTCCGGGAGCGGTACCGGCGTCAGGCCAAAGCACCTTCCGATCGCCTCCGCGGTCACCCGACACCGGCTCAAGGGGCTGGAGTAGAGGGCGGCGAGAGTCCAGCTCGCCGCGATGCGGGCGGCGGTCTCTTCCGCCTGCCGGCGGCCCAGCTCGGTCAGCTCCAGATCGGCGCGCCCGCGAAACCGCTCCGGGGAGATACCTTCGACGTGCCCGTGGCGAACGAGGATGATCTTGGTCATCGCGTCGTCTTCCCGAGATCCGAGAGTTAGGGTTACCTTGGCGGCGTCATTTTAACAGGGAGCCTCCCCCAATGCCTGCTGACCCGAACCGCGTGATCTTGACCGGCGAAAACCCGTTCATCCGGCTCAGCGCCAAGGACGGCGATCCCCTTACCACCAATGCGAGCTTCTGGCGCATCATCACCTGTCCGGCCGGACCGGGCCACGTGCTCTATCTCACCAGCGAACTGACCGGAAATCGCTGGCGCATCTATGCCGACAACATCGCGATGGCGCGGTGGCTGCAATCGACGGTGCAGGGCATGCTCAACCCCGAAACCGCAGACACCTCAATCCCGGTGACCGAGGCGCAATTCACCAAATCGGGGGACCCGCGGTATTTCTGGACCGAGACGGTAAAATCGCGCGACGAGGAGATCGCTCTAACCTGGTATCAGATCGGCGAACCGTTGCTGATCCACACAGAGCCCAATGCCGAACCGGGGCGCCGCTACGGGGTCTGCACCTTGCTGATCCCGGCCCTCGGCGCGCGGCTCACACGCAACGGCGTCGAGGCGGCGGGTCAACCGTGGGCGAGGGAGCGCGAGGGGCGTCCCTTCAGCACCTGCGCGCTGGCCTTCTCCGAAAGCTGGACGGAAGCGCGCTAGGGTAATCTCTCCCCCGCCCCGCTAGCGGGGAGAGGGGCGGGGTGAGGGGCCGTTCAGATATCCGCGTAGGCGCGGATTTCGGCGCGGGCGCCGGGGTGGGTGATGGCGCCCTTCTCAGCGTCGCCGACGGTTTGCGAATAGCGCCACAGGCAGCCCGATTGGTGGTCGCTGCGGCGCGGCGTCCAGGCGCGGCGGCGCTCAGCCAGCTCTCCTTCGGTCAGCGCCACGTCGAGGGTGCCGGCCACCGCGTCGATCGTGATCGTGTCGCCGTCGCGGATGAGCCCGATAGGCCCGCCGGTAGCTGCCTCGGGCCCGACATGGCCGATGCAGAAGCCGTGGGTTGCGCCGGAAAACCGGCCATCGGTCAACAGCGCCACCTTCTCGCCGACACCCTGGCCGTAAAGCGCCGCCGTCGTCGACAGCATCTCGCGCATGCCGGGCCCGCCGCGCGGCCCCTCATAGCGGATGACGATGACGTCGCCTTCCCTGTAGCGGCGCTTTTCGACCGCGTCGAACGCGTCCTCCTCGCGGTCGAAGCACAGCGCCGGCCCGGTGAAGCGCAGTGTGCTCATCCCGGCGACTTTGACGATTGCACCCTGCGGCGCGAGGTTGCCCTTGAGAACCACAAGCCCCCCAGTCGGCGCGAGCGGGTTCGAGGTCGGACGGACGATGTCCTGCCCGGTTGGGAATTTCACGTTCCGCAAGTTCTCGGCGATGGTCTTGCCGGTCACGGTCAGGCAGTCGCCATGCAGATAGCCACCCTCGAGCAAGGCCTTCATCAGCACCGGCACGCCGCCAATGTCGTGCAGATCCTTCATCACATAGCGGCCCCCCGGCTTCAGGTCGCCAATGTAAGGCGTGCGCTTGGCGATCTCGCCGAAATCGTGCAGTGAAAATTCGATGCCGGCTTCATTGGCGATTGCCGGAATGTGGAGGCCGCCATTGGTCGAACCGCCGGCCGCGGCGACGACCATCACGGCGTTCTCGATCGTCTTGCGGGTAACGATGTCGCGCGGCCGCAGATTGCTGCGCAACAGCGCCATCACCGCCTCGCCGGACGCCTCGGCATAAGCGTCCCGCGAGTCGTAGGGCGCCGGCGCGCCGGCCGAGCCCGGCAATGCGAGCCCGATCGCCTCGGACACGCAGGCCATCGTATTGGCGGTGAAGAGGCCGCCGCAGGAGCCGGACGACGGGCAAGCGACGCACTCCAGCTCGTGCAATTCCTCGTCGGACAATTTGCCGACATTGTGTGCGCCGACGCCCTCGAACACATCGCCGATCGTCACGTCCTTGCCCTTAAAGCGCCCGGGGAGGATGGAGCCGCCATACATGAAGACCGAGGGGACGTTGAGCCGCAACATCGCCATCATCAGCCCTGGCAATG
>JAFASL010000337.1 GCA_019244535.1 Alphaproteobacteria bacterium | reverse complement strand
GGCCACCAATGCCCGAACTGTTCCGGGAGCTTGCCGAGAGTGCCGCATTGGCAGGCGGGTATCCGGGCTTTGCGCCCGACGCGTGCCTGATGAACTTATACGAGCCCGGCACGCGGCTGTCATTGCATCGCGACGAGAACGAACGCGATCTGACGGCGCCGATCGTATCGGTCTCGCTCGGATTGCCGGCGATATTCCTGTTTGGCGGCAATCGCCGCAATGACCGGACGCGGCGCGTTTCATTGGAGAGCGGCGATGTCGTCGTCTGGGGCGGTTCCGACCGTCTGATTTATCACGGCGTTGCGCCGCTCTCCGACGGCTATGATCCGCTGACCGGCAATCGTCGCATCAATCTGACTTTTCGAAAGGCGCTCTAAATCATGCGTCTTACATTGGCCGTAAGCTGCGCGATGATGATCACGATGACCTCCGCAAGGGCGCAGGAAGCGCAGACACTCAAAGAACGCCTCTCAGACAAGGCGTCGGACGCGCAGCGCGTCGATAATTGCCACGTTCCGCCCGATCGCCGCGGCGCCTTGCCCCGTCCCGATTGTCCGGACAAGCCGCCGACCACAACATCCAACGCCCAGTCGTCGCCGCGCTGACTCCCATCCCTCCCTCCCCCGCGAGCGGGGGAGGGAGGGTGGGGGCTTACGGTCTAAGCGCGCCTTGCGTGCCGACATAGAGCGCGTACACGGATGTGCTGCCGCAGACGAAGAGGCGGTTTCTGAGCGGCCCACCAAAACACAGATTGGCGCAAGTCTCGGGCAGGTGGATCTTGCCGAGCAGATCGCCCGAGGGGCTGTAGCAGCGCACGCCATCCTCCTTCGGGTCGGCCCAGCCCATGCTGCACCAGACATTGCCGTCGATATCGCAGCGCATTCCGTCGGTAATGCCCGGCGCAAACCCTTCGGCGAAGACTTTGCCGTTGGTCAGCTTGCCGGCGTCGATATCGCAGTCGAAGACCCGGATATGCGACGGCCCGCCGTCGGTCAGACCTGTGTCGATGATGTAGAGCCGCTTCTCGTCCGGCGAGAAGCAGATGCCGTTGGGCTGTGTGAAATCGTCCGCCACAGGCTTGATGTCGCCGGTTTTGCCGTCGACCCGGAAGACGTAATGCTTGTCCTGCTCTGGCGGCTGCTTGAGGCCTTCGTAATTGCCGCCGATGCCGTAGGTCGGGTCAGTGAACCAGATCGAGCCGTTGGACGCCACGACCACGTCATTGGGAGAATTCAGCTTCTTGCCGTTGTGTTTATCGGCAATGACGGTGATCGTGCCGTCAAGCTCGGTGCGGCTGACGCGGCGCGCTCGGTGTTCGCAGGTTACGAGCCGGCCCTGCGGGTCGATCGTATTGCCATTGGAGTTGTTTGACGGCTCGCGGAAGACGCTCAGATGGTTGTCCTCCCATAACAGGCGCATCATCCGGTTATTTGGAATGTCGCTGAAGACGAGAAAATTGCCCAAGCGAGAAAAAGCGGGCCCCTCAGCCCAGCGAAAGCCGGTGGCGACCCGCTCGACACCCGCAGTGCCGGCAAACGCCGGGAATTTGGTACCAAAAAATTTCTTGTCCGCACTTTCGATGCGCACATCGGGATACCGCATCTCGGGCAGCGGACCCAATGGCAGGGTATCGGCAGATCCAGTCTTGGCGACAGCCATAGTGGCAGTGGCCGCAGAAGCGGCCAAGAAGGCACGTCTATTCATGGTCCCCTCCCGTGATTTAGCGGTTTAGCTCTGCGGCACTTCCGGTTTTTCAAACAGCGCCAGGCTCTCCATTGCGAGGCCGTAGCCTAACAGGTCGTGCATCTGCCGCCGCAGATATTCGGTGAAGAGCAGCCGCGTATAGCGCAGCAGCAGGGTCGGCTTGCGCGTCAGATCCTCCGCCAGTTCCCACGCGCGCGCCATCACCTTGTCGGGCGGCAACACCTCGGCGACGAGGCCGAGCCGCTGCGCTTCGGCGGCGTCCAACGTCTGGCCAGTCATCAGAAAATACCGGCCGCGATTCATGCCGAGCAACAGCGGGTAGACAATGTGCATGCCGTCCCCGGGCACGACCTCCGACATGAAATGCGCCGAGTCCTGGAACTGAGCAGTGTCGGCGGCGAGCACAATGTCGCACAGCAACGGAATCTCCGAATGGCGCCAGGCCGGGCCGTTGATCGCGCTGATCACCGGCACCTCGATATTGAGCAGGTTCATCAAGAGGTGCCGGCCTTCCCAATGAATTCGGTCGATGCGGTCGATCGACGGCCGCGACGGGAAGGAGGACGTGCCGGGAGTGGCACGCGGCCCGGAGAACTCGGCGCCGGTGCCGGTCAGGATCACGACCTTGTTTTCGCGGTCGGCGCCGATGTCGTGAAAGAGTTCGGGGAGCTCGCCATGCGGCAGAAACCCCCAACGCAATGACTGGCCCTCAGTGTGCAATGTGACCTGCAATATGCCATTGCGACGCTCCACTCGCGCGCTCTGGTATTTGTCGGCGTATTGTTCGAGCGGCTCATTGTAGTCCCCTCCCTGAA
>JAFASL010000182.1 GCA_019244535.1 Alphaproteobacteria bacterium | reverse complement strand
ATTTCGAGATCTTGGTCCCGTCGTCAGCCGAACGGCCGCGAGAAGGCGCGCCCAGAAATCCCAGTGTCGCGAGAGGACCTGAGCTTGATGCGAAAAACAGCGGGTAATCGCGAGGAACCGAAAGTTCGCAGCCTCCGCGCTGGAGGGGAGTGGATTCGAACCATCAGTACGCGTGACACGATCAAGGTTTCGAGAGGGAGTCAAAAGCGATGCCGTGCCGAGCAGCAATTGATGTTTATGGAATGCCGCGACGGCCCATACCCAGGCAAGCAAATTCGCAGCAATAAGAGCGCCAAAAGGCTGATTAACCTTGACCCTTACCGCGGCACGACAATCATCGAAGATGGCAAGCGAACACTTCATCGCCGAAACTTGCGTCGGCGTCAAAACGCGATGCTCAGGGTGAACCGTAGGGACAGCGGCTCTCGCTTGAAATGGACGTTGTAGACCGGCACGGGTTTGCTCGCCAACCGCCTTGGAGTTCCGTGGCTCCGGGGCCGACCGGGTATCATTGTCGTGCGTCCACGGTGAAAAACAGCGTTGCGTTGTAGAGGTCGCCGTCTGCCAGTTCGGGCGTTGCAGAAGGCTTGACGCGGTGATCGATCGCCAGCAGCTGCGGGCCCGGCCTGTCGACTGGGATGTCGGCAACGCGATCGCGATCGGTCCTAAATATTGGTATCCTCATATCCCAAAAGATAGCCGCTGGCGAAAGCGCGCGGAATTCCTACAGGGCCGAGCAGAGATCGTCGCGAAGGTTCTGCTCGCCGGATGACGGAGTAGTTCCGGCAGCCGTCAGAGACGAGACGCTAATCGCTCGTGCTGAACGCGGCAGTGTAGACGCAGCCGAAGGTTTGTGCTAGGGCAGCGGTTGCTGCAGCGTGGCCGCCCTTGCGCAGGTTGCGACACAATCACGAGCAGAGGCGGCAGCCTTCGCGGCTTCGGGTAGTGCGCCAAGCTCGCCCCCCGAGCGCTGCAGCATCGCACGACACGAAAAATGGCGTGACCAGTGGAAATGCTTCCCGTGCAATTGGCTGCGAAGTCATCGCGATGGCAAGACGCGTCGTGCGAAGGCGGCTATCTGCTTGTACAAGAAGAGCATCGCCAACCCGACACGGGGCCATCGCTGACAGCGTTCGGCCGTAGCAATCAGCCACTGCGAGAGGCGCAAGGCAGCTTCGGCGAGAAGCAGACGTGATCGCGAGAGTGCAAGAACTTGGGAAGTCACGGCGGCGGGTCCGGCTCGCTGAAACGTGGTAATGCCTCACGCGCTGTTCGAGACCAGCGAACAGCCGTTCGATGCCATAGATGAGCGGGTGAATGACCTCCCCTTTGGCGAAGCTCACACCTCTCCCTCAGGCTCAGCGGTGGAAGCAATCTTTCGTGGCCCAGATGTTGACGATTTATCGGCATTCGCCCGATCCGGTGTCGAACTTAGTCATAAAAGCGCCCCAGTCCACCCTTGCGAGGGCATTACCACTGAGCTATTCGCTCGCGCGCTGGGTTTTCGGCGCACTGCCGAATTGACGATCCGAGGTGGCGGGAAGCCGCGATTCGAACTGGCTCTGATGGCGACTGGAAGAATGGCCCCGCCGTCCGGGGCTTCACCCTCGCTCCATTCCTGGATTTATTGGTTGGCCTTTCGTTCATCATTCTGCCGGCTGATCATCGCCGTGCCGGAGAGGTCTCCCACCCTGCCGCCTGAGAGGGATGACGTTTCTGGCTGTCAGTGTCTCACTTATCTCCTTGCGAGCCTCCCTAATCGCGATGGCTTCCTTGTGAACCGCCATAAGATCGACGCCAGCGGGGATGATTCGATCGCGCCGGCACGCCATGGCGGTGTCCACAATGCGACCAAAGGGGAACTCGAACACGATGTCTCCAGGTCTCAGTCCGGGCTCAGGCTTTTCCACGAGGTGCACGCATACTAGACCAGCCTTTGTTAGGGGATGCTCGTTGGCGAGTTCGAAGACCGACATCAGCGCGCTCTCGGTTGGCGGATGGAGTGATCAGCAGGGTACCCGAAATTGGTTAATGGCGTCATCATGTCATCGAAGGCTTATTTAGCCGGTCTCGGTGCTCGGGCGCCGGTCAACCCGCGGTGGAAGTTCGCGTGACTCGCCGCAGGAGGAAGCCGGATGCGAACTTCTGGTCCCTCAATCAGCCTCGGCGGTGGTTAACACCGCACCCCATGGCTGAGCATATTCGCCACATTGGTTTTTAATGCGCGCCTCCCATAAATCCGGCGCGCGACAGTGCTATCGGTCGAGGGCAGCCACTTCAGCGGAGAGGCCGGTCAGCTCCAGGCTTAACGCCTGGAGGCGCTGACGCGCATCCGGATCATAGGCTTGGGCCTGCGCTGTTGCCTCACGCAGCCCATTGAAATAGAGCCCGGTCTGCCCCTCAACCGCCGGCGATATGGCGAGATTGAGGATCGCGCGCGCCACTTCCTCGACCGTGCTCAACGGCCTCACTCCCGCCCGCCGCACCATGCTTGTATCCATATAAGTCGCGGGGTGAAGGGAGGTGACCGTGACACCGGTACCCTCGAGCGCAGCCCCGAGATCTATCGTGAACATGATCTGAGCCAGTTTGCTCTGACAATAGGCTCGGGCCCCGCTATAGCCGCGGGTCAGCATTACGTCGCCGAAGTCGATCGGCTGTTGGCCGGCAGACGAAACGTTCACGATTCGCGCTGGCGCGCTGTTCTTGATCAGCGGCAAGAGCAGCAACGTGAGCAGAAAGCCGGAGAGGTAATTGACCGCAAACCGCAGCTCGAACCCGTCGACGCTGGTCTGATGCGGACCAGCGGTACCGATGCCAGCATTGTTGATCAGGATGTCGAGCCGATCCACCCTCGCCTGGACCTCATCGGCGAGGCGACGCACCTCGGCGAGTGACGAGAGGTCGGCCGCAAGGAAATCCGCCGCGCCGCCGCTGGCGTTGATGTCGCCGACGACGCGAGCACCCCTGTCTGCGTCACGGCCATGCACCAGCACGCGTGCGCCGGCTTGCCCGAGCTTGCGAGCAACGAGCCGGCCGACCCCGTCTGTCGAACCGGTGACCAGTGCCGTCTTTCCGCTCACCTTTTCCATCTCAGTCTCCTCTCGTGGCTCGAAGAGCGAGATTACTTGGCTGCCGGAGGGGCGGTCTGAAATCGGGGGCATTGACCTCATAACCGAG
>JAFASL010000173.1 GCA_019244535.1 Alphaproteobacteria bacterium | reverse complement strand
GGAGGCTTTCACTCAGCGACATGCCGGCGGACGAATCGCCCAAACACGCTTTTATCGGCGGATCGAGGACCCCTGATGGTCCAACCTTGCAATCGCGAAATTCGCCCGATTCTAGTTTGAGAAATTCCCCCATATCCGCGGTCTCCTGCTCTCGGGGGCTCACCCCTCGTGTCGATGGCTTCTCATTCGTTTCACGATTTTTTCACGCTTCGCACGTGTTTGTCACTCGGATTTTTCTGCTTTGCGCGCGCAAAAAGCCGTCAGAGGGCAGGAACAGGTAGAGCTTCGGGTAGCTAATCTATGTAGATCGCCCGATTCGCTTAAATACCGGCGTTTTCTCGGGAGCCGCCCGATAGTTTTAAGTGGCGGCCCTGCAACTCGCATGCCGCGGCAGCCTGATTTGGCTGCGAAATTATTGATTTCACATCTTATTCACATTGAGAAAAATTTTTTTTCACGTCTGGTTCTTGCGCGGCCTGAGAATCTCGTCCTCGTTAAGCAGGGGCAATTTTGCTCTTGCGAAATAAAGGAGAAACAACATGAATTCGACTCGACTGACTACCTCCGGATCGCCGACGACGCTCTCCCCGCCGCTGCGCCAGCCCAAGCCGGAGACCGTCGACCGCGGCATCCTGCGCCTCGGTAGCGGCTCGATCACCGCCGCTTTCCCACCGCTGCGCCAGCCCAAGCCGGAGACCGCCGACTGCGGCATCCTGCGCCTCGGTAGCGGCTCGATCACCGCCGCTTTCCCGCCGCTATATCGTTAATCTCGCCGGCATAACCGCGGGATCGGAGCTTCGGAGATGACAAGGCACGCTGAACCGACCATCTGCAGGTTCTACCGGCTCATCCCCGATGCTCCAACCCCGCGACGCGCTGATCGCTCGGCCGACGGCATGCTTTCGACCCGAGGCTATCGGTATTGCGAGGCCCTCGCATCTGCCTCGGCATTCGGGTGGTACATCTATCCGCCGCTGAATTTCAGCTTGGTGTGGGATGGCATCGAGATCGCCTGGACCTATGAAGGCGCCGAGGATTGGTACCCGCTGCGGGGGGCGCAGTTTCCTGGATTTCGGCAGCTGTTTGAGGAATTTGCGCCCGATCCCGTTAAGCTTCTCGCACCCACGTTTTTGGCCGACGCTCGCGATCCCGGAGTCGTGCAGATCTGGAGCGGATATCTGGCACGAACGGCGCCTGGCTGGGCGTTGCTATCCCGCGGTCCCGCCAACATCCCGCGAACTCAAGGCTACGAGCATTTCGAAGGAATAATCGAATCAGAGACCTGGTTCGGACCGCTCTTCACGAATATTCGTCTGACCCGCACGAATTCTCCGGTCGAGTTCCACGTCCGCTACCCCCTGTTCCAGGTGCAGCCACTGTTGCGCGAATGCTACAGCGAGCCTTCTTTCGACGTCGCCGAGTGGGCGGAATTGAGCGCGGCCGATTGGCAAAACTTCGAGGCGACAATGAAGCCAAATACGGACCAAATGCGGAAGCTCGGACACTACGCTGTCGGTACACGGCGCCGAAACCGAAAGGGGTCATGAACGCGGCTTGCGCGTGGTAATCACGATCCCCACCACGACGACACCCGTTCCCAGCAATGATTCCGGCCTGATTTGCTCCCCGAGAACCAGCCATCCCAACAAAGTCGCCCAGACCGGCTGGAGATATGCGACCAGTGCGGCCGGAACCGATGCTGCGTGCGCCAGTAGGCGCAGATACAGGGCAGTCGGCACCGCCGAGCAAATCACGCCGACAACCGCGAGCAATAGCCACACCCTGGTCGGCTGGCTCCATTCCGCCGGAGGCTCGAGCAGCATGGAAATGATCAGGGCGATCACAGCGCCGCACGCCTGCTGACCGCAGGCCAGTGCCGCAGGATTTGTCGAGGCGACATAACGGCCGTAAACCGTTCCGCAGGCGAAGGAGAGCGCCGTCAGAAGCATCGCTGCAATGCCAAGCAACGACGCGCGACCTCCGAAAACCGCGACCGGTCCAACGATCAGCAGAATACCGGCGAGCCCAATCATGATCCCGATAAATTGGCGGGGTCGGAAAGGCTCTTCGGCAAAGAGAAAATGCGCCAAGACGGCGACCATCAAAGGAACGGACGCTTGCAGCATGGCCACCACCGCGCTATCAACCCGGCTGACCGCAATCGCGGTCAAGACATTAGCGAGCCAGCCATTGGTGGTCCCGAGAACGACCATGTGACCGATATTGGCCCAGGGCGACAACCGTGCCGGCCTGGCGTGATCAGACGCCGTTTGCCGCCGCAACATCAGCCATGCGAGCAGCGCCGACATCGCGATAAACCCTCGTGACGCCGCGAAGGCAAAAGGTTGCATGGATACGGTGATCAGCTTCACGAAAACAAAGCTGCTGCCCCAGGTGCCGGAGATGACGAGCAGATTGACCCAAAGCGTAGAGAGTGGAACTTTGGCCATACGCCTACAGCAATCGGTTTTCAGAACCCGGTGACGAGACTGCGCGGTACCGAAGCGTTATTTGATCGAGATTAGTCCGCGATTGATTTGAGAGCCAGTGATGCCGGATTATAGGCCGATGCGGTGACGAACTATTCCCGCGTCCGCCGCGGTTTGGAGGACAAGCATCCATGGAAAGGGCTCGTTACAGATCGGCGCTCGCGCTCGGCGCGGTGCTGCTGGCCGCCGGTTGTGCAACCGCCGGAGATGCGGCGTCCGAAAGAGAAGACCTCCTCGCGAGCGCCGGATTTGTGCCCAAGAAAGCTGATAACGCGGCGCGCATGGCCAGCATGAAAGCGTTGCCGCCGCATCAGTTCGTGATGCGAAACCGAAACGGCAGAACAGTATACCTTTATGCCGATCCGACGGTGTGCGGATGCATCTATATCGGCGATCAGAACGCGTACGACCAGTACCGGCAGCGGATGACAGCGCGGCAAACCGCAACTGACGAGCAGATCCGCGCCATTATGAGCAGCGCACCGCTGGCGGGCGAGGAGGGGCTCCTATAGGCCGCGGGAAAGCGCGTTTACCTTTCTTCCCCAGAGGCGTACTGTAGTCGCGGCGGGTCGCGGTGCTCTCGTGACCAGAGGCCGTTGAGCGCGCTGCCACGGGTGGCCTGCGGCCCTCGAACCAAAGGTTCGGGAGGGTGCTCATGACCATACGCAATCCGGTCGAGTGGGGCGTCGATCAATTCAGGCATGCGGCCCTGGCTGTCGAATCGGCAGGGCGCGCCGGGCGCCGTACGCGCGATAACCTGCACTCGCCGCCGCCTGCCATTCGGCACCTCGGCGTTGTCGATCTCGGGCACGTCCTCGCGCGGGGTCTCGAGGACTTCACGGCGTATCGCACAGACGTCATCTTTCTGT
>JAFASL010000234.1 GCA_019244535.1 Alphaproteobacteria bacterium | reverse complement strand
GGCGCGTGCTGCGAGACCGGTATCTCTGCGAAGCGCAATGCCATCAACAGACCGACCCCCATCGGCGGCAGAAAAAGCCCAATCCCCACCGCGGCGGTCTGGACGATGTCGAAATGGATCGGGTTGACCCCGATCTTGGTGGCGATCGGAAAAACGACCGGTATTAGCACGACCGCCGCGGGCAGTCCCTCCAGGACCATGCCAAATACCATTGTCAAAAGCGCGACCCCGAGCAGAAACAACCATTGGGTGCTCTCGAGCGGTTTCAGGAGCTCGCCGAGCAGCCCCGGTACCCCGGTTACGCCCATCAGATACTGGAAGGTCGTCGCAACCGCGAGCAGGAACACGACCGCCGCGGTCAATACCGCGCTGTCATACGCGACACGCGCAATCCGCCTCCAGGAGAGGTTGCGGTAATAGAGCCGTGCGGCCAGCAGGGAATAGAGCGCGACGACTGCCCCCGCCTCGGTCGCGGTGAACGCGCCCAGATAGAACCCGCCGAGGATAACGAGGGGGATTACCAGAGGCACCGCGGATTCGCGCAGCGAATGCAGCAGAAACCGCCAGCTCGGCCGTGTGTCCTTTGGCCAGCCGAGAAGGTGCGCCTGGATCAGCACCAGAAGGCACAGGCAGACGCCGATGACCGCCGCCGGGATGAAACCAGCGAGGAACAATGCGACGACTGAGGTATTGGTGACTTCGCCGATCACGATCATGAAGATCGCCGGCGGCACCAGCATCCCCATTGCAGTGCCGGATGCAATGAGTGACGCGCTGTCCTCGGAGCGGTAGCCGGCGCGCTTCAACGGCGGCATCAGGGTCGAACCGAGCGCCGAGACCTCGGCCATTTTGGAGCCGCAGATGTCGGAAAAGAAATACGAGACGACGATGACCGACATGCCGAGACCGCCGCGCAGCCAGCCGACCAAGGCGCGCGCCAGATCGACCAGCGCGTTCGACATACCGCAGCGCTCCATGATCGTCCCGGCAAAGATGAACGAGGGTATTGCCAGGAGGACCCAGTTCTGTGATCCGGCGACGAGGCTCGACGCCACCATCTCGAGCGGATACCCGCCTATACTGAGGCCCACCACTGCAGCGATGCCGAGAGCAAAGACAATCGGCAACGACAAGGCGATGAGCCCGACGAACACGATGGCGGTCACTGCGAGCAGCAAGGCTCAGTCCCCCGCGGCGATGGTTGCGGCCTCCTCTTCGAAATCGTCCGCTTCCGGGCCGGAGAACGCCAGCCCCAGTCCATACAGGAGGATCAGCGCACCGCCGACACTCACCGCCGCGTAGACCCATCCGAGGTTGATCTGCAGTGCCGGGGAGGTCAGCGCGCTATTGGTGATCGCGAGCTTTGTCCCAAACCACGCCGCCAACCCGCCGAACCCGGCAATCAGCAAATGATTGATCAGATAAATCGCATGCTGTGTCCGGATCGGCAAATGGTGTGTCAGCACTTGCAGCGTGAAATGGATACGGTCCGCGATACCGATGGCGGCACCGATCATTGTGAGCCAAGTGAGGCTAAACTCGCCGACCTCCTCGACCCAGAAGAAGTTGATCGGATCGAGATCGAGGAGATCGGTGACCTCGGTCATGATGTAGCGGAAGAATACGCCCGCTAGCATATCGGCGATGGCGAGCACGAGGAGCGCAGTAACGAGAATTTTCGGCAGGACCAGAATGACTTGTCGCGCTGTTGCAAGCCGCCCCTCACCTTCCCGCTGATGCAGGCCCCTCCCTCTCCCCGCTGAAGCGGGGCGAGGGTCCTCTTTCTTCCTCGCCCCGCTTGCGGGGAGAGGGTCGGGGTGAGGGACTATCGCAGACACGATCCGAGCTACACCTTCGTCGCGACAATCTCGTCCCAGAGCTCGGAATAATCCTTCTGGTACTGCGGCCACACTTTCTCTTGTGCAACCTTGCGGAAAGCCTCTACATCGGCCGTATTGACCGTCATCCCCTTCGGCTCGAGCAGCTCTCTCGCCTTCTCGGGGGTGTCGACGCTCTCGGTCAACCCGCGGATTCTTTCCTGCGCCGCCCGTGAGGCATCGAGCAGCAGCTTCTGTTGTTGCGGCGTGAGACCGTTGAACATATCGAGATTCATCACCAACGCCGTCGGACCATAATTGTGGTAGGTCATCGAGCAATATTTCGAGACCTCGTAGACCTTCAGCGCCAGGATGTTGACGATCGGCAGGTCGGCGCCATCGATGACGCCCTGCTGCGCGGCCGGAATCACCTCACCCCAAGCCATCGGCACCGCCACTCCGCCCAGGCCATTGATCGTGTCGGCAAAGACTTTGGCCGGCTGTACCCGGAGTTTCATACCGCGCAGATCTTTTGGCGCGGTGATCGGGCGACGGTTGTTCCAGAAATGGCGGAAGCCGTAATCGTAAAAGCACAAGACCTTGAGCTTGTACTTGTCCTGAAACTGGCGGTCGAGGCGGTCGCCGATCGCCCCGTTGAACATCTTGTAGGCCTGGTCGTAGCTTTTGACGAGGTAGGGCACAAGAAAGACGCCCATCTCGGGGAATACGGTCGCGGCGGCGCCGCCCGGGTCGCCGATTGCAATGTTGCCCGATTTGACGGCGTTGATGACCTCGAGCTCCTTGGTCAACAACGTGCCGGCGTGAAATTCGATCTCGAGACCGCCCTCCGCGCGCTTGTTGATTGCATCGGCCATCTCGACAAACGCGACGGCGGAAGATTCGGGAGGCGCCACGATGTGGGCCAT
>JAFASL010000908.1 GCA_019244535.1 Alphaproteobacteria bacterium | reverse complement strand
GCTACAACAGCATCGAGAAGAAGCGCAGCTATTACGGCGTGCCTTATACCGTCGGCGCTTCGATGAACCATATCTGGCGGCCGCTGGTCGAGAAGGCAGGCTATTCAATGGAGGACCTGCCGAAGACCTGGGACGCCTACTATGACTTTTTCAAGGAGGTGCAGAAGAAATTGCGCGCCCAGGGCGCACGCAATCTCTATGGCCTTGGTTTTCAGTTAAACACGACCGGCAACGACTCCAACGCGCGATTCAACGATTTCATAATCGCCTATGGCGGTCGGGACATCGTCACCAAGGACGGCAAACTGCACCTTGACGAGCCGAAGGTGCGCACGGCGGCGATCGAGGCGCTGACCTATCCGGCCTCCGCCTACAAAGAAGGCTTTGTGCCGCCGGGCGCAATCAACTGGAACCACGCCGACGACAACAATGCCTTTCACGCCAAACAGATCGTGATGGATATCGAGCGCTCGCTCTCGACCGAAGTCGCCATCATAAAAAATCAGCGGGATTACAACGACATCGTGACGATGCGTTTGCCGCTCAGCAACGACGGCAAGCCGGTGCCGGTCGAGCAAGGAAGCCTCTGCGGCCTGATCCCGAAGGGAGCAAAAAACGTCGAAGTGGCCAAGGACTTCCTTAAATATCTGATCCAGCCAAAAGTGTTGAACGAGTTACTGAAGACCGGACTGGGCCGCAATCTGCCGGCGATGCCGGCGATCGTGAAAGATGACCAATGGTGGTTCGCGGACCCGCATCGGGCGGCGTACACCCAGCAGGGCTTGCTCGGCCTCACGGTACCAACGTTCTGGACCTCGAACCCGGCCTATGCGCAGGTCCAGAACGAGCATGTATGGCAGACGGGCTGGGCCGAAATCATGAAAAACGAGGTGCCCCCGCAAGTCGCGGCGGAGAAAGCATTCAAGCGGGTCGAGGAGATCTTCGCGAAATACCCGATTGTACAGACTTGACCGGCTGCGACCCTTCCGCGATGCACCGGCGCCGCTCTCATCACAGCGGTCTGGTCATCGGCTAACCGCAATAGACTGTGAACGATCGCCAGTAAAGTGGAATCGGAGATTGCACCAATCCGGCGGCGTCGCGGCTTCGCGGCCCCTCCCGGCCTGGAGTGCCAATCCAAAAGCTCCGAGGAGGACGAGCTCTTAACCTTCTGCTCCTGGGTCACGCGTTAATCCTTGTCGAAGGGCGGGTCGCGTCCCCGCTGAGGTGACGGTGAGAACCGCCCTCGCCCTCCGACTTCCGTTTTCGAAGACCAACAACGAATCTGAGAATTAAACTCGAGCCTTTACACGATGCAGAAGGCAACACGTTCGTTATTATCGGTGGTGACGAGCGAGCCGGTCACTCTGGAGATCGTAGACATTTTTTCGACGCCCGACTTTGAAACGCATGCAACAGTGGCCGATCTGCTGTCACCGGCTCACGTGCTTTGGTGCAAAACCTTATCGTTCAGCATCGTGCCCTCAACCAAGCAGCAATCCCGGCGGCAGCGACTCGCCATACAGCATGTTGCGCTCTGCGCGCCTGACCGGGGTAAATGCCTTGATGCTGCCGGTGCGCGCGGGGGCGATACCCGCTCTCTCCAGTTTCGTGGCGATCTGGTTGCGCAGCGACTTTGGGATGTCCAGGCTTCGGTCGCCGACGACACGGGCTGCCCGCAAGAACAGCATGTGCAATTCCAGCAGCTCTGCTGCAGCCCAATCGAAATCCTGGAAGGCGGCAAAGGTGCGCGCAACCATCTCCGGCGGAACCACGCTCTCCAGTCCGGCGTGGAACGGCGTGCGGTTCAACAGTAGGCCCAGGGCGGCGAGATAGGGTGCGCAATGCTGCTTTACCTCGATGCGCTGCAACGCCTGCCTAATGAGGGTCTCGATCAGATCTGCCTTTGTCTGCCTGGGCAGATGTTCGAGCGACCCTGCAAGCCGGACCAGCTCGGGCGACGCTCGTCCGCTGCGGATGGCGTTCACCTCCCTGGCCAACAGCGTTTCCTGCCGGTCGGGCGTCAATCCCCCAGCCACGCGACGCCACAGGATATACTCCTGCACCTTGCTGCGTTTGCCGGGGAAGCAAAGTCCCGCATCGTACAACCGCCAGAGTTCGTCCATCCGCAGCGTGTCCCCGATAAATCCGAAACCGGGGCGCAGCACGAATCCGGCCAGGGTGAGCCACGCCTCTTCATGCTCCACCGAAAGTCCGCGCCCGGCCATACCCTCGTTCAACGAAGGCCAGAGATCACGCAGCAGGGCCGCATTCCACTCATGCCGAGCCAGACCAAAGCTGCGTTCCATATGTTTCAGCACCGAGTTGGCGGTCAGTCTTTCGGATTTTGGTGCGGGCTTGCTGAACGTGTTCGCAATACGCTTGTGTGCGGCTTGCTGGGCTTCGGTCGTCGCATTTGGTTCCACAGTGAGCGCTTCAAGCTGGCCAGCAGAACCCGTCTTGCTCTGCTGATGCGGGCGAAGATTGAATTCCAGCGGCCAGGACTGCTGGATCGATGGGTCCGTGCGGACGCATGAGATCTGTAGCAGCCCCAGCGCGTTCATCTTCGCCGCAAGACGAACCGGCACGCTGCGGTCCGACCCGCCCTCTCCATCGGCTGTGCGGATGATGGTTTGCAGCGGCGGCAGTCGATGGAACGCTTCGACATCCCCCGACAGAACGTCGCCCGCTCGGCACCTGGCATGCCGGGTGGACGACCACGCCTGAAAACTCACCGGCCGATCGGTCCGTACCTCAAGCTCGGGCAGGTCGATGTCGAACACCTGCTCTGCGCCCGCATTGCGCGGCAGCACGCACACCAGAGCGGGCGTCTTCTGTTGGTCGCGCACCGTCTGGAGCTGCAGGAATACGGCGCGGGCAGCCCCCGCCGCGATGCGCCGCGACTGGCCGTGCAGCAGCTTGCCGAACCGTGCAGCACCGCGTGCGACGGCAAGATCGGGTTCGGCGTTTTCCAGTACGATAGGCCGCGCACCGTCCTGCCAGGCGGCGATCTGGTCCAGCAGCCGCTCACGCAGCACCGCGGCATTCAACGAGCCGCCGTTGAAGAGCACCGCATCGACACGCGGGCGCTCGCGGAGAAAATCGGCCAGATAATGCGTCACCGCGCTGTCGGCCGCATAGGGCAAGCCCCATTCCTGCAACGCCCCATGCATGCGATAGGGTCGGGCGCGCGCGTCGCGCCGCGGGAAGAAGCCGTCGAGTACCAGCCGCTCGACCTCATCGCGTGCCAGGTTTGCCGTTTGTGCGCCGGCGATCAGGCCGGAACCGCGGCCCGGCAGTACCACGGCGAACCGCTCGCCGGCTGTCGCACTGCCTGACAGCGCCTGTTCCTTCAGATCGCGGCATAAGGCAACCAGCTGATCCCAGCGGGGCCCGGAAATGTGGCCTTGTTCGCCACCAGATAGTCGCTGTTCCAGCAGAAGGGCGAGTGCGAGGTCGATGTTGTCGCCGCCCAGCAGGATGTGCTCGCTGATGGCGACACGCCGGATATCGGGGGGCGAACCAGAAGCACCTGGCCGCACCTCGAACAGACTGAAATCGGAGGTTCCGCCGCCGATATCGACGACGAGGACATGCCGGGACTGCAAGCCCTGCGCACCCGATTCTACCCACAGCGGTTCGGCATCGGGATGCTGTTCCAACCACCAGTAGAAGGCGGCCTGCGGCTCTTCCAGCAGTTTCACGCTGCCCGGGAATCTTGCCTCCTCTGCGGCTGCCAGCGTCAGCTTCTGTGCGGCGACGTCGAACGATGCGGGCACCGTAACGGTGACCTCCTGGTGATCGAAAGCGCAATCGGCGAAGCGGTTGTTCCAAACCTCGCGCAGATACTTCAGGATCAAAGCAGAAGCGCGCACCGGCGAGATCTTCTGGTCCGGTCCGACGTCTTCCGAGCCCCAGGGCAGGATCGGCGCGGCGCGGTCTGCCGTATGATGGCACAACCACGACTTGGCAGAGCGCACCACGCGGCCTGGCATTTCCGCTGCCCTGCGCCGGGCAAGACGGCCGACAATCCACGCCTGGGTCCCTGGCACCTTGCCGCGCAGCTGCCGGGCAAGCGCATCCTCCGGCAGGTAGAGGAACGAGGGCAGCATCGGCACCTCGACAAGCGTCTCCGGCGTCTCCCATTGCTGGATCGGCAGCGTCTCCGGCGACGCGTCGCCGTTCAGCGGCGCATAGGCGAGCGCGGAATTGGTGGTGCCAAGGTCGATGCCGATTGAAAAGCGGGCAACGCTCATGGGCTAAGGCTGCGGGAGGAGACGAATGCGTGGATCGGGCGATAGACATCATCCATCGTCGTGGCCGACCTTCACCATGACGTGGATACCAGCCTCCTCGTCCGAGCTGGACTACTCAGTGCGCACCTGAAACTCAATCTTCCACCTGCGGTCGGAGTTGACGTGCTTCATCCAAAGTTCGAGCGTGCCAAGCTCGGTAACGAAAGACTCGATCCGCACCGGCACGACCTGACCGGCCGGCATATCGGGTAGCGGCGGAAGCTCCACTTCCAGCAGGCTTGTCTCTTCCAGCTGGCGTTCGGCATCGGGCACGATCTGTCCGGGCGTGTCGCCGCTGCGCACGGCCGAGTAGAAGAAGCGGAAATCTGCCGCCTGGCCGGTCATTAGGCCGAACTCGCGTCCTGCGATCAGTAGCTCAGTTCCTTCCTCCATCCCTTGCGGCACCACGCACACCGCTTTTACTGGCGGCCGGAAGCCGGGAACCGCCGGCATCGAACTCTCGAGGCCGACATAGTACGAGCGCGCCGCGCCGGCCTTGATGCGCATACCCTTGCCGGTGGCGCGGTGCCGCCCATAGACAGCCGCGCC
Source organism: Alphaproteobacteria bacterium (assembly GCA_019244535.1). GTDB lineage: Bacteria > Pseudomonadota > Alphaproteobacteria > ATCC43930 > CGMCC-115725 > AP-15. The sequence continues at coordinate 953 of JAFASL010000908.1, read as the reverse complement.
TTGGGCAACGGCGAGATCAGGCTGAAAGCCTTCCAGCTCAGAGACCGCCTGCCCGCCGTTCCACGACGCCAGCAACTTCAACAACCGGGCACGGATCGGCGCGGCCTTGAACACGCCGCCGTTGAACAGGACGCCCGTCGGTATCAGTGCCTGCGCGCCGGCGCGGTCGCCGACCAGCGCCGCCAGTTTGTCGCTCGCCTTTACGTTTTGCAGGCTGCGTGTGAGAAACCGAGCCAGATGCTTGCTGACCACCGGATCGGACGCGTACGGCAGCCCGAATTCCTGCAGGCCCGCTCGGCGAACCTCTTGCGGCAATTCGTCGATTGCGGTCTGGGCCAGAAAGCCATCGAGGACGACCTGTGACAGCGTGGTGCGATCCAGCGCAGTGGACACCATGTTGGCGAACAGGCTGGAGCCGCGCGACGGCACGGCGATCGGCGCCTCCGCCAGTGCGGCATCCTCGAACAATGCGATCTTCGCCTGCGACGCCGCATGCACGAGCGCAAGGAACTGCCAGGAATCCAGCGACTTGCCTTCCGCCTCCAACTTGGCCTGGAGCGTGTAGGCCAGCGCCAGGTCCATGTTGTCGCCGCCGAGCAGGATGTGTTCGCCGACGCTGATACGCTCGAGTTGCATGTCACCGGCGACGTCGGTCACGGCGATCAGGCTGAAGTCTGCGGTACCGCCGCCGATATCGCACACTAGGATGATGTCGCCGGGCGCAACGGCATCGCGCCACTGCCGGCCAGCCTGTGCCGTCCAGGCGTAGAACGCGGCTTGCGGTTCCTCCAGCAGCACGACCTTGCCCAGACCGGCGGCCTGAGCCGCTTCCGCGGTCAGGCTGCGCGCTGCTTCGTCGAATGACGCGGGAACCGTCAGCACCAATTGGCCGTCCGCCAGGTCCCACTCGCTGCCCTGCTGGTGCATGGCGTGCAGGAAGGACTCCTTCAGGT
>JAFASL010000222.1 GCA_019244535.1 Alphaproteobacteria bacterium | reverse complement strand
CGCCGCAGGATCTGAATGATTTGAAAAAGCCGGTCAGCGGGTCTCATGAGCCATTGTTACCCAACAATGCTGACAGCATGGTGGCAACGGCGTGGCAGCAAGGTAGCTGGCGTGCGCGCAATTCGTAACCAAATATTGCCGGCTGGCGACGGAATGGCTTGCCAGGGTCTCTCCGCGCAGCAATGCGGCACAGGATTCACAATGAGCGAAGCCAAAAGTCTCTTTTCGGTTTTGCGGCAATCGGCGGACTCCGGTGCAGTGGCGGCGATCGAAACGCTGGTGCAGGATGCTCCCGACCGTGCCCTGGCCCGGGTCAACGTGCTCGATTTCGCCGCCAAGAACGGGATCGACGAGGAGCGCGCGATCTCCGCGTTTCTGCACGCCGCCCGTCTCGGGCTCTTCGAGCTGTCTTGGAATGTGCTGTGCCCGAGTTGCGGTGGCGTAATCGACGCGAGCGTGACGCTCAAAAGCGTCAACCGTCCGGAATACTACTGCGCCTGGTGTGCCGCCGGCTACGAACCAATCCTGGACGAGATCGTCGAGGTGACGTTCACGGTCAGCCGGCGCGCGCGCCGGATAGCGGCGCATACCCCGGACGAACTGCCGTTGGCCGAATGTTTTCGCCAGGTATTCTGGAGCTCGGCGATCGATCTGCCGGATCATCTCGATCAGCTGATCGAGGAGGCGACCCTCGACACGATCGAGTTGCCACCGGGCGAGAAGGCGCTTTTGTCGCTGCAATTGCCGGCGCAACTTATATTCCTGCTCGACCCGGTTACGCATCTGACGCAATTCCTCGACGTCAAGGGCGAGCCGACGCGTGAGCGTCAGAGCCTTTCATTCGCTTTCGACAAAGTGCTCGCGCCAGCGGAGACGATCGAGTTGCGCCCAGGGCCGCTGCGTCTGTCGCTCGAGAATCGCACCGATAAGCGAGCCTTGCCTGGGTTGTGGCTGGCGACTGACAAGCTCCAGGAATTGCTCAGCCGGCGCAGGCCGTTCCTGACCGCAAAGCGCCTGCTGACAAATCAAGTGTTTCGCGATCTTTACGGGACCGACACGATCGATGTCGATCAGCGCCTGAAGATCACCAGCTTGACGTTTCTGTTCACCGACCTCCGGGGCTCCACCGATCTCTATGAGCGGGTTGGTGATTTGGTCGCCTTCGATCTCGTCAGGGCGCATTTTCAGGTGCTGAACGACATTATCGCCACCGAGGCCGGGGCGGTGGTCAAGACCAGCGGGGATGCGGTGATGGCGACTTTCTCGACGCCCGATCGGGCGGTTGCTGCAGCCCTTCGCATGCGCGATGCGATGCACGACTTCAAGGATGCGGGTACCGGCGATGGGCTGCTTCTAAAGATCGGGATCCACGAGGGACCTTGCCTTGCCGTCGTTCTCGACCAGCGCCAGGACTATTTCGGCCGCACCGTCAATATCGCGGCGCGCGTACAGGATCTCGCCAATTCACGATCGATCCTGGCGACCGGACCGGTGGTAATGCATCCCGGGGCCTCCAATCTCCTCGAAACCAGCGGGCTGACGCCAGTCCCCCATCAACGTGCGTTGCGCGGTGTCGCCGAGGAGATGGCCGTCTACGAGATCCCCTGACGAGCTCAGATACGGAACAGCTGGGTGATCCTGCTGCGACTAATACGGGCGAGATTGCTTCGTCGCCGCGCTTCTCGCAATGACGAGCGCCTACGCGGTCATTGCGAGCCCACGGGGTCCGCGCTCTGCGCGGCCCGAGGACAGGCTGAGCGAAGCAATCTCGCTCTCAATGGCACCCTGGTACCATTGTCTAACTAGTGCCTATAGGATTGTGAGATGAGCGAAGCTGGCAATCTGTTCGCGCTGCTGCGGCAGTCGGCCGAACCCGACGCCGCGCGGGCGATCGAGGAGCTGCTGCGGGACGCCCCCGATCGCGCGCTTTCCCGCATCAATGTCATCGATTTCGCGCGCCAGAGCGGGGTCGACGAAGAGCGCGCCATCGCCGCCTTTCTGCACGCTGCGCGGCTCGGGCTCTTCGAGCTGTCGTGGAATGTGCTGTGCCCGGGTTGCGGCGGGGTTCTCGACACCAGCACGACATTAAAAAGCGTCAACAAGGACGAATACGACTGCGCGTTGTGCGCGAGCGGCTACCGGCCAACCCTCGACGAGATGGTCGAAGTCACGTTCACGGTCAGCCGCCGAGTGCGCAGGATCGCCGCGCATGATCCGCACGAGCTCCCCTTCGCGGAGTATTTCCGTCAGATCTTCTGGGGCTCCGGCATCGATATCCCGCATGACTTTGAACAGCTGGTCGAGGAGATCGTCCTCGATCAGATCGAGCTTCCGCCTGGTGAGAAGGCGCTGCTCTCATTGCAGCTGCCCGCGGAATTCGTCATCCTCGTAGACCCGGTGACGCACGGGACGCAGTTCCTCGACGTCAAAGGCGAGCCGACCCGAGAACGCCAGAACCTCTCGCTCGTCTTTGATAAATTGCGCGCGCCGACCGGTACCGTGACATTGCATCCCGGGCCGCTCCGCCTGTCGCTTGAAAACCGTACCGATACCCGGCTCTTGCCGGGGCTGTGGGTCGCCGGGGACAAACTTCACGAGCTGCTCGGTCGCCGGCGGCCGTTTCTGACGGCCAAAAGGCTGCTGACCAACCAGGTGTTTCGCGATCTCTACGGAGCCGACACGATCGATGTCGAGCAACGGCTCAAGATCACCAGCCTGACCTTCCTGTTCACCGACCTCAAGGGCTCGACCGAGCTGTACGAGCGGGTCGGGGACCTTGTGGCCTTCGACTTGGTCAAAGCCCATTTTCAGGTGCTCAACGAGATCGTTGCGTCCGAGGCCGGCGCCGTCGTCAAGACCATCGGTGACGCGGTGATGGCGACCTTCCCGACCCCGGACCGCGCGGTCGCCGCCGCGCTGCGCATGCGACAAGCGATGAGCGACCTCAAAGACGGGCATGCGCGCGAGGACCTCTTGCTGAAGATTGGGATCCATGAGGGGCCTTGTCTGGCGGTCGTGCTCAATGACCGTCAGGATTATTTTGGGACGACAGTGAATATAGCAGCGCGGGTTCAGGCTCTCGCGGACTCGCGTGTCATTCTGGCGACCCGCTCCGTGGTGAGCAACCCGCAGGCCTCCAGCTTGCTCGAAACCAGCGGGCTCAAACTGGTGTCGCAGCGCCGCGCATTGCGCGGCATCGCCGAGGAAGTCGCGGTGTACGAGATCCCCTGATACGTAGGGTTGACGCTAATTTGGAAGCCCAACCGGTATAATCGAAAACGGGGGATCAAATGCCCCGAGAGCAAGGCTGGGAATGTCGAGCAAACGCCTCATAGTCTGTTGTGACGGCACCTGGAACGACGCCGATTCCGCCGGCGAGTTCACAAATGTCGTGCGCATCGCGCGGGCCATTCTGCCCACCGATGCCCGAGGCGCGCGGGAAACGCCCCAAATTGTCTATTACCAGTCCGGCGTCGGCACAGGAGCAGATCTGGTCCAGCGTGTGCTGGGCGGCAGTGTCGGGCTGGGTTTGTCGCGCAATGTCCGCGATGCTTATGGCTTTATCGCAGCCAATTATTGCCCTGCGGACGAGATTTTCCTCTTCGGGTTCTCCCGGGGGGCCTACACGGCCCGCAGCGTGGCCGGACTGATCGGTTATGCGGGTATGTTGCAAAAGGGCGATATGGACGACTTCGCGGTGGTCTGGGAAGGGTACCGATTAAAAAATCAGCCCGGCCAATCCGACGTGCTCGTCCATTTTCCGCTTCGCCACAAGGATGTCCCGGTAAAATGCATCGGCGTCTGGGACACCGTCGGAGAACTGGGAATCCCGGGTCATCTCGACGAGATTTTTACGCAGTTCTACCAGTTCCACGATACCACCTTGGGACCGCACGTCGAAAACGCCTTCCACGCGCTCGCTCTTGATGAGCGGCGCTCCGATTTCACCCCGACCCTGTGGGTTCAGTCGCCGGAAGCTCAGGCCGCGGGCACCCAGAAGCTGGTGCAAGTGTGGTTTCCCGGCGTGCACTCGAATGTGGGAGGCGGGTACGAAGAGCACGGCCTTTCGGATGTGGCATTGGCGTGGATGGCCGGTCAGCTAGAGCCGCTGCTCGCGCTGAATGTCGAATATCTCAAAACCAGGCAAGACCGCCGCAACGGCTGGGGGCTCGGCAAGATCTATGATTCCGCGGCAGGCGCGTGGAAGTTACGGGGCACGACGGTTCGCCGGCCTTTCATGACGCAGCCGCAGAGCGCGCCTTTCGAAGGGCTTCATGCCAGCCTTGCAGAGCGCCGGGGGCCTAATGCGGCTTGCGTGCCCGCGCCTTACGACTGCCCTAGTCTGGCGGGCATCAATCTTAGGGCAAAGCTCGCGCCGCTAAACCTCCTCGAGCAACAGCTCAAATGGACGCCTGCGCAGGTCGGTGTCTCTCCCGCGCAGGAGCCGCCGCGCCCTCGGCCGACTTTGCTCACGCGCCTCCTCAAGGATCTCGGCGGCGGCTGATTGGAGGCTTGGCGTCGCCCCTTGAGGCTGACGAACGAGTCACTGCTTCTCAGTAGGGCTGTGATGGCTTAGATTTCCACTTCGGCACCAAGCTCGATGACCTGATCCGGAGGGATCCGGAAGAACTCGGTTGGACGCGTTGCAATGCGGGCAAGCCCGGCATAGAAACGCTCGCGCCATCGTGCCATCCCCGGGCGGGCCGTTGATTTGACATTGGACCGTCCGACAAAGAACGACATCCTACCGGGATCAAGAATTAGCCCGGGGATATCTGCACGGCCAAGTTCGCGTGGAACATTCGGCGTCTGCGCAAAGCCGAAGTGGATGTCGATCTGCCAGAAGCCCGAGTCGAGCCGGTGCGCGCGTACCCGATCTTCACGCGCCACCCGCGGCACATTTTCGGTGACGACTCGGACGAACAGCACGGTGCTGTGCAATATTTTGTTGTGCTTGAAATTGGTAAGCAATGTTACGGGCACATTGTCGGTCTGATTCGTCAGATAGATCGCGGTGCCCGACACGCGCGCCTCGGCGGCTGCGGCCTGGGTCGCGAGGAACGAAGGGAGGGGAACGGATCTTGCCGAGAGTTGCGCGGAGACGAGCTGGCGCCCCTCGCGCCACGTCGACATCACGGTGAACACGATTACCCCGATCGCCAGTGGAAACCATCCTCCGCTCGGTACCTTAAGGGCGTTGGAAGAAAACAGCGCGAGGTCGACGAGCCCCAACGGCACGAAGGCAGCGGCCACGCTGGACCACGACCATCCCCAAATACGGTGCGCCACGGCTGTGGCGAGCACGGTCGTAATCACCATCGTACCGGTGACGGCAAACCCGTAAGCCGCAGCAAGAGCACTCGAGCTTTGGAACCCGAGGACTAGAGCCAGGACCGCGGCGAGAAGCAGCCAGTTGATTTGAGGAATATAAATCTGGCCGGATATATGGGCCGAAGTTTGAAACACGTCGAGCCGCGGCATCATGTCGAGCTGCATTGCTTGCCTTGTCAGCGAGAAAGCACCCGAAATTACGGCTTGCGAAGCGATGACGGTTGCCGCGGTGGCCAAGAGCACGAGAGGCAATATCGCCCAATCCGACGCCATACGAAAAAACGGGTTCTCGATGGCGCCCTTGTCGGCGAGGACCAAGGCACCCTGGCCGAGGTAATTGAGGGCGAGCGCCGGCATAACTACCACGAACCATGCGGTCTTGATCGGAAACCGGCCGAAATGACCCATATCTGCGTAGAGGGCCTCGCCGCCGGTGATCGCCAGCGCGACGGCGCCCAGCACCACAAAGCTGATCGCCGGATGGGCGGTGAAGAAATCGACCGCATGGATGGGGCTGATGGCTGTGAGAACGCGAGGAAACGCAGCGATTTGGGTCAGCCCGAGGACGGCTAGCACGGCGAACCATAGCGCCATCACCGGACCGAAGAATTCGCCGACGCGTTCAGTACCGCGCTTTTGCACGACGAAAAGCCCGAGCAGCACCACCACCGTGAGCGGCAGGACAAAGGGCTTGAGGGCGGGTATCGCCACCTCGAGCCCTTCCACGGCGCTCAGCACCGAAATCGCCGGCGTGATCATGCTATCGCCGTAAAAGAGTGAGGCTCCCGCCAAGCCGAGCATGGTCAGCAGCCAGGGCAGGCGCTTGCCGCGAGCTCCCCAGAGAGCCAGGGCGAGAAGCGCAAATATTCCTCCCTCGCCTTGGTTGTCGGCGCGCATGATCAGGAGGACGTATTTAACGGCGACGACGAGTATAAGCGCCCAAATCAGGCAAGAGAGAACGCCCAGAACATTCTCCTCTGTGAATGCCAGCCCATACTCAGGGTTGAAGCACTCGCGAAACGTGTAGACGGGACTTGTTCCGATGTCGCCGAAGACGACGCCGAGCGCAGCGAGGACGAGGCTGCCGCGACTTGGCGAGGAATCTCCGTCGGCTTCAGGCACCTGCTCGGTCGCGGGGCCTTTGGCAAACGCCGGTTGATCCGCTTCCCCAGAGCCGATCTCTGCTGAAGGTTCCGCCATGCCAGCTCCTCTCCTCTGTTAAACAAATGCTACAGTTGGATTGTAGTGCATGCGCTCGTTGTTTGGCCTTTGGGCACGACACTGTACTATTATTTCAGTCCCGCTTGTAACACCGGCAGAATTTTGCCCGAGCAGGTCTGAGCGTCCAGTAGGGCGGTAGTCCCGAGAATGATCGACTGAGGAGCGGGCTGCTGGTGGGCTGCACGCCGGCCGACCGCCGACACGCGACGAGAACGATAAAAGCGGACGCGTCCAATTATCGACAGCGAGGCCATGCGCAAGCTGCTCGATCGTCAAAAAAGCGTCCTACAAATTCGCTGAGAATGTGTTTGGCTTGCTGGCTCTGCCGTCCACGCGCGAAGTGTCATGAGGAGGTTGTGAGAGACTTCTGCGCCTGTTCCGTATCTACCAATGCGTTGTGTAATTCGGTCCATGGGCAGCACTGCGGGGATGTGTGATTTGGCTCTGTTACGTTCTTCGGTGATGCTGGCCAGACGTTTTCTTCCGTTCTATCTGTCCTTGACCCTCGCATACGTGGCCAGCGGCCGGCTCGCCCTGCTGCTCGCTGTCCCTCCAGGCTACGCGTCACCGATCTTTCCTCCCGCCGGCATCTCGGTTGCGGGGGTCCTGATTGGAGGCTGGGCGACGCTGCCCTGGACCTTTCTGGGCTCATTCCTGCTCAATCTGTTGACCTGCTATTCGGCTGGTCAGAAGCCCATCGAGACCTGCTTTGTTGCCGCAGTTGTTATTGCCGCAGCGTCGATGCTCCAAGCGGCGATTAGCGGAGCCATCTTCCGCCGTGCGGTTGGTTACCCGGCTCCTCTGGACAATGGACGTGACCTGGCGCGTTTTTTATTCCTGTCGCCGCTCGTCTGTCTGACGAGCGCGACATTGTCATTGGGCGGCCTGTCGGCCCTCGGCCTCGTTCAGCTGCCCGATCTCGCGGCGAATTGGGTTTCGTGGTGGATCGGAGACACGCTCGGCGTCGTCGTCGTATTTCCGTTGACGCTCGTTATTGCCGGCGAACCGCGGGCCCTATGGCGCAGCCGAGCGCAGCCGGTCGCACTGCCAATGCTGTTATTTTTTGCTCTGTTCGTCGCGATCTTCGTGCGTGTCAGCGACTGGGAGCACGATCAGGCCTTACTCGAATTCCGTCTTCTCTCCAGGGGGATAGTGGACAAAATAAATGCCGGTCTTAATGAGCAGGAAGTCTTCCTCGAACAATTAGAGAGATCCTTCACCCGACCAGCACCGGTTTCGCGAGCCGACTTCCAACATCTGGCCAAGAATTTGCTGCGTCGCTTTCCGACAATCCAAGCAGTTAAATGGGCGCCCCGCGTTGACCTCGCCGAGAGAGCAGCTTTCGAGCAGGCGCAGCAGCCCGACTTTCCGGGGTTCGAAATACGAGAGATCGATCCTTCGAGGCAACCGCGCCGAGCGGCGGAAAGAGACTGGTATTACCCCGTGACGTATGTGGAGCCGCTACAAGGCAATGAGCACACCGTAGGGTTTGACCTTTTTTCCGAGGCCGGTCGCAAGATGGCGGTGGAAGAGACGATCAAAACTCAAAGAGTCACTGCAACACCACCAATTCGCCTCGTCCAAGAAAACGGCGATCAGCCGGGAATTTTGGCGCTCCTTGCGGTGCAGGACGGCCCCAGTGGGCCGGCCGTGGTCTCGGTCGCCCTGCGGATGAGCACCTTTGTGAGCGGAATTCTCGCCCCGTTAGGGTCACTGCTCACGGCCCGAGTGATCGACGTGGGGAAAGGCGAGCCGCTCTATAACGGCTTTTCTGCTCCGTCTAGCGGTTCGTCTTACAATGAGATGTTCGCCTTCGGGGGCCGTCTCTACCGGGTCGAAACCGAGCCGACCGCAACCTACCTCAAGGACCATCGCGGATGGGAGAGCAGGGCGGTCCTCGTCGTGGGCGTCGTCGGCACTGGCCTTTTGGGTGCATTGTTGCTGATCAGTACCGGGTATACCCGCCGGATCGAGAGGGTGGTCGATGACCGGACACGCGATCTGGAGTCGATCAATCGACGCCTGCAGCGCGAAGTGAAGGAACGTGAGCGCGCCGAAGCTGCCTTGCATCAGGCCCAGAAGATGGAAGCCATCGGTCAGCTTACCGGCAGCATCGCGCACGATTTCAATAACCTGCTCACTGTTGTGACTGGTAACGCCGAGTTGCTACACGACGAGGCCGCGGACGATCGCGCTGCACGGCGTGCCTCGGCCATCCGCCGCGCCGCCACACAAGGTGAACGACTAACCCGGCAGCTTCTCTCCTTCTCTCGGCGCCAAATGCTACGCCCGGAGCCCGTCGACTTGCGAGAGCGGACCCACGAAATCGCCGAGATGCTGTCGCGTTCGCTGCGTCAGGACATCGTGGTGTCTGTTGAGATCCCACAAGATCTCTGGCCTGTGGTCGTAGACCCTGCCGAGTTCGAGCTCGCGCTGCTCAATCTTGGGGTCAATGCGCGCGACGCGATGCCGAATGGCGGCCGATTTCTCGTCGAAGCGCATAACCTCTCATTTGGCCCGAACGACCTCGCAAAGGAGGAACTGGTCGGGGATTTCGTTGCAGTCACACTGTCGGACACCGGAACCGGTATGACGGCAGAAGTGCAGGCGCGCGCCTTCGAGCCCTATTTCACGACTAAGGCAGTGGGTGTTGGAACTGGGCTCGGCCTTTCGCAGGTTTACGGCTTCGCGAGGCAGAGCGGCGGCGCGGCATGGATAGAGAGTGAAGTCGGCCGCGGCACATCAATTACCCTGTGCTTGCCAAGGGCGACCGAGAGTTCCACGGCGCTTTTTCCAACCACGCACGATACCGCAGTGACGGCAGTACCGGCCCGCCTTTTGCTGGTCGAGGACGACGTCGAAGTAGCAGGGACCACCACGGAGCTGCTGCGGGAAATCGGTTTGCAAGTAGTGTGGGTGCGCGACGGCAAAAGCGCGTTGGCGACGTTCGAGCGTGATCCGACGATCGAGATCGTGATGTCGGACATCGTCATGCCGGGCGGTATGAGCGGTTTGGAGCTGGCCCATGCGATGCGCGAACATCATCCCGGAGTGCCGGTGTTATTGACAACCGGCTACAGTCAATATGCATCGCAGGTGGTGAGAGAAGGTTTCACTCTGGTCGAAAAACCATATCGTCGTGACGTGCTGGCGGTCGCGATCCGGAGAGCTGCCGAGCGGAGCGGCCCAATGTTGAGCCGCGCACCGCGGGAGCGAGCGTGAAAGGCAAAACGATACCGCGTCGCGTACAATTAAGTCGTGCTAGCCGCGACGGCGATTTCGACCGGCGCGCGGTTGAAGCGTACAGTCGGTATCCTAACCCGTAATTGCATCATCCTGCGGCTGGAAAAGCCATAAACGGGACCTCGCCGAGAACGGCGGGTCGCCCGAACGCCGTGGCAGAGTTGCTCCAGTCCAGAGCGAGTATAAGCTTTGCAATGGGGCCAGCATATCCTATCTCTAATGTGGTCCTCGGGGACCTCTCTCTCCGCATCCCAAGCGCAGCGATTGTACGGACGGCGGTCGGTATCTTCCGATGCCTACGTACAGACGCGCGCTCTTTGTGATATTCACGTTCCTCGTCTCCTTTCTTCTGAGGATGCTCGGCTCCAATTACGAACTCGATTTCGCGGCCAGTTGCAGTTTCTCTGCAATGAAGGCGGGGTGTTCCGCGAACCTCCATTTATCCGGGGAAGTCACACGTCGAGGTTGGCGACGGAGAGGGCGTTCGATTGAATGAAGTCGCGGCGCGGCTCGACGAGGTCGCCCATCAGCGTCGAGAAGGTCTCCTCCGCCGAATCGGCGTGGCTGATCTTGACCTGCAGCAGTGAGCGGATCTCTGGGTCGAGGGTCGTCTCCCACAATTGGTCCGGGTTCATTTCGCCCAGACCCTTGTAGCGCTGCACGTCGATGCCGCGGCGGCCCAGTTCCATGACCGCCTCGACGAGGCTGACAGGGCCGGTAATCGGCCAGGTCTTGTCGCGCGCCGCGAGGATCCCGGCGTGGTCGTAAGCGTCGCGCAATTTGGCGCTGTCGGCGTCGAGCCGGCGCGCCTCGGCGCTGCGCAGCAAGGCCGCATCGATCAGGCGCCGCTCCTCGATGCCCTGATGCGTGCGGCTCAGCACCAGTCCCTCGCCGGCAATGACCTCGCCCTGCCAGTTGCGCTCGTGTTCCGGGGCGAGACGATTGAGCCGCTCGGCTGTCGAGTGAGCCGCCTCGATCGCGCGGTTCGGGTCGGCTAGCACCGCGGCCGACAATGCGCCGGCAATTGCCGCCTGCTCGACGACCTCGATGCTCCCCGCCTTGCGGGCCAACGGTTCCAGCCAGCGGCGGTGCACTCGCGCCTGCTCCAACAGATCGCGCAGATCGTTGCCGGCGCGCTCGACGCCGTCATGCTGCGTGAACACCGAATCCTTCAAGGCCGCGTCGATGCAATAGGCTTCGAGCGCTGCATCGTCCTTTAGGTAGGCCGCCTTGGCGTTGCCTCGCTGCAGGCGGTAGAGCGGCGGCTGTGCGATGTAAAGAAACCCTTTGTCGATGAGGCTCGCCATCTGGCGGAAGAAGAACGTCAGCAACAGGGTGCGGATGTGGCTGCCATCGACATCGGCATCGGTCATGATGATGATGCGGTGGTAGCGCGCCTTCTCCGGGTCGAAATCCTCGGCGCCGATGCCGGTGCCGAGCGCGGCGATGAGGGTGCCGATCTCGGCCGAGCTCAACATCTTGTCAAAGCGCGCGCGCTCGACATTGAGGATCTTGCCTTTGAGCGGCAGGATCGCCTGAAAGCGCCGGTCGCGGCCCTGCTTGGCCGAGCCGCCGGCGCTGTCGCCCTCGACGATGAAGAGCTCGCTCTTGGCCGGGTCGCGCTCCTGGCAATCGGCGAGTTTGCCGGGCAAGGTCGAGACATCGAGCACGCCCTTGCGTCGGGTCAGCTCGCGCGCCTTGCGGGCGGCCTCGCGCGCGGCGGCGGCATCCATCACCTTCTGGATGATCGACTTCGCCTCCTTCGGATGCGTCTCGAACCAATGGCCCACCGCGTCGGCCACCGCCGCCTGCACCACCGGCTGCACCTCGGAGGAGACCAGCTTGTCCTTGGTCTGGGAGCTGAACTTGGGGTCCGGCACCTTCACCGAGAGCACGGCGGTCAGCCCTTCGCGCATGTCCTCGCCGGACAGCTCGACCTTGGCCTTCTTCGCGGCTTCCTCGGCGTATTTCGCGACCACGCGGGTCAGCGCCTGGCGGAAGCCGGCCTGGTGCGTGCCGCCGTCGCGCTGCGGGATGTTGTTGGTGAAGCAGTGCACCGTCTCGCGCGGGCTGTTGTTCCACCACATCGCCAGCTCGACGCGGATGCCG